>NZ_CAXGSH010000020.1:0-43283 GCF_964012375.1 uncultured Salinisphaera sp. | reverse complement strand
CGGCATGGGCCGCTCAGTGCGGATGCACGGCGGTGACTTCCACCTCGACGAGCATTTCGGGCCAGGCCAGCGCGCTGACTTCAACCAGCGAATGCACCGGCATCTTCAGGCCCGCGAAGTATTCGCCTTGCACCCGCTCGTAGACGTCCTTGTGCCGCATGTCGGTAAGGTAGGCCACCACGCGCGCCACTTCGCCAAGCCCGGAATCGTTGTTTTCCAGAATGGTCACGATCCGATCGTAGGCATAGCGTGCCTGGGCCTCGATATCGCCGGGGTAAAGGGTTTCCCCGGTGTCGACATCTTCCGACCCCATACCGGACACGAAGATCATGTCGGCGGCGCCGATGTTGCAGACGGCGCAATCGGCGAACAGATCACGGTTCCAGGGGCTGTATTGTTTGTCCATCGGTTTTCCAGCGCGTTTGTTTTCATGGAATGCGCCAGGCTAAGACCTCAACCAAACATCAGGTCAAGCAGGACGGCCTGCGCGGGAATGGACGCCGCCTCGTGGCCCGCGCGCGGACAGCGGCATTGGCCGAGCGCAGGGGCGCTCGGCTCGAAGCACGTGGCGTGCCGGCAGCCAGCAAGCCAATCGACGAGCCAATCGACCGCGCGGCCATTCGCATCGCGGATTACCGTCTCCGCTAGGCCCGAAGGCTAGGTTGTCGTTCACCGCATGCGCTGGTCGGACCGGTACCGCACACAGCCTCGCGCAAGCGGCGATCAACGTATTGCGAGTGAACCCTGAACGGCTACGCCGACGCGTGTCAGGCCAGGCGATGATCGGCGCGCTTGAACCATTTCGCCATCAGGCGAAACATGAAGGTGAACCCTGGAAACATCGCAACGACTCGGCCCGACTCGCTCTTGTACCAGCTGTCGCAGCCCCCGGTATGCCAGACGGTCTTGGTCATTTCGCTTTGCACCCTGTCGGTATAGCGCTGCTCGGCCTCGGGCGTGACCTCAATGGTCTGCAGATCGTATTTTTGCACCTTCTCGACGCACTGCATGATGTACGCCATCTGCGATTCGATCATGAAAATGTGCGACGTGTGACCTATCCCGGTATTCGGCCCGGTGACGATAAACAGATTGGGGAAGCCGGGCACGGCGGTGCCCAGATAGGCACGCGGGAAATCCGCCCAGAAGTCGGCCAGCGTCTGGCCGTTGCGGCCGACCACGGGGTAAGAAATCATGCCGTCGCTGGCATCGTAGCCGGTCGACCAGACGATACAGTCGAGTTCGATTTCGTCGCCCTGGTGGGTGACGATGCCGCGCTCGGTAATGTGGGCAATGCCCTCGTCGCGGGCATGCAGGGTCGTGTTATCGCGCATGAGTGCCGGATACAGCGTATTCGACAGAATGATGCGCTTGCAGCCGATGGTGAAGTCCGGCGTGAGCTTGGCGCGCAGCGCGTCGTCGGGCACCTGTTTTTTCAGATGGCGCTCGGCTTTCTTCTGGGCCACCAGATTGAGCATGGTGCGCGAATACTTGAAGCCGATGATACGGCTCTCCAGGCCCAGATAGATTCCAGTTCGCAGCAGCCAGTAAAGCGGCTTGATCGTGAGCAGCTTGCGCTGCAGGCGGCTGAACTTGCGGTCTGGACGCGGCATCACCCAATGCGGCGTGCGCTGAAAGACATGCAATTGTTCGACTTCGGGGGCAATGGCCGGAATGACCTGAGCCGCACTCGCCCCGCTGCCCACGATCGCCACCCGCTTGCCGCGATGATCGTAGTCATGGTTCCAGTCGTTGGTATGAAAACTCTCGCCCTGAAAACGCTCCCGACCGGGGAAATCAGGCACGACCGGCGTCGACAGCGGCCCCGACGAATTGATCAGAATACGTGCACGCACGCTGTCGTGGCCTTCGATATCGATTCGCCAGACGAGTTCGTCGGCGTCCCAGCGCACGCCGGATACGTTGGCATTGAGTCGGGCCTTGTCTTCCAGCCCATACTTGCCGATGACGTAGCGCGTGTATTCCGCCAGCTCCTGCTGTTCGGCAAACATCCGAGTCCAGGGATACGGCTCCGCCGACAGCGAATACAGCGGCGATTGCACGTCCACGGCCGCGCCCGGATAGCTGTTCTGACGCCAGGTGCCGCCCATGAAGCTGCGGCGCTCCAGCATGAGAAAATCATCGATGCCTCGGCGCTGAAGATTGATCGCGGCGGTCTGGCCACCAAAACCGGTGCCGATGATCGCCACCAACCATATTCTGTCGGTATCCTGCGTCTTGAGTTCCATGCTGTAATCTCCGGGATGTGCTCGCGGCGGTGGTCGCCTGTTAACGGCTCGGCGCATGCTTTTTCAGACACGCGCGATCCAGCGGCCTGATCGCGATCTTGCGGCGCCTCATGAGCCAGCGCACCACCCGGGTGTTCGCTGCCGGCATCAGGCGCGCGAGCAGGTCGTGCGCGGCACCATCGCTGATCATGATGCGGGGGCGGTTGCGCACAATCCCCTTTAGAATGATGGCTGCGGCCTTGTGCCGATCAGTGCCCTTCTGCAAATCCTCGTGGAAACGCTGTGTGCTCGATCCGTGATAATCCGCGTTGAGCGTGATGTTCGTCGCCACCGCCCCGGGATGCACGGTGTGCACCTGCACGTGATCGATACCACGCAGACGGTGTTCCGCGCGCAAGGCGTCGGTGAAACCTCGCACCGCGAACTTGGTCATGCAATACGGCACCAGAAACGGCAGGGCCAGAATGCCCTGGCTGCTCGACAAATTGACGATGGCCGCGGCGTCGCTGGCGATCAGATGCGGATACGCCAGCTGCGTGCTATGGATGACGCCCCAGTAATTGACGCCGGTGATGCGCTCGAAGTCGGCGTGGCTGAGTTGCTCGAAGCCGCGATCACCCAGCGCGATGCCGGCGTTGTTGATCAGAATATCGAGCCCGCCAAAGCGCGCGACCACCGCCTCGATGAAGTCCGCCATCGCTGTACGATCGCTCACGTCGACCTGGGCAGCGTGGTACGGCGCCCCCAGTCGGTCGAGCTCGCCGCGCGTCCGATCGAGCTTGTCGATATCGCAAAAAGCGACCTTTGCGCCGGCCTTTGCGAGCGCCAGCACCAGCGCATTGCCGATACCGTCGCCGCCGGCACCGGTCACCATGGCCACCTTGCCCGCGATTGTCTTCATATCGTTCACTCGTCGGTGCCCCGCTCAAAGCGAGGACAAGTCGGAGCGCTGAGTCTGCCGGGCGCGCAGGGCCCTTGCTCGACAATCCGCGACAGAGTAGCTTGACAATTCGCGCCAACCTCTCATGCAGCTGCCGATGACCGAACCCGTTCTGACTGGGACGGTACCCCCCTACTACGTCCAATTGCTGTTCGATTATCTCGACGCACGCGGCGAATCGGCCGGCGCGGTGCTACGCCGTCAACCGCCGGACGCCGATGCCGCGACCGGTATTCCCGTCACCGAATGGGCCGACATGCTGGCCCGAGCCGCCGCGCATATGGATGACGAACGTCTCGGCCTACATCTGGGGCAAACGATCACGCCACGTCATCTCGGCGTGCTGGGGCATCTCACCCTGGCCTGCGATCATCTGGCGGGCGCGTTGAGCCGCCTGGACCGCTATCAACGCCTTATCTGTGACTATGCGCCGATGCAACAGCGGCTTGTCGGCGACTATATCGAGCTCAGCTGGGATGCCTCCTATGGACGGCCCGGCCCGCTGGTCGACGAAACGGGTATCACCGCGCTCGTGGCCTACTGCCAGCATCTTATCGACCCGACTGCACTCGCCGAAAACGGCCATTGCGCCAACCCGCGGCTGGTCTGTTTCATGAATCCGGCGCCCGCGGATATCCGTCCATACGAGCAGTATTTCTGCTGCCCGGTGCTCTTCGATCAGCCACAAACCCGTATCCAGGTCGGCCTGGATACGATGCTATTACCGTTGGGCGGCGCGGACGCCGAGTTAGCCGCGCTCATGGAGCGCCAGGCCGAGGATCGCCTGGCCGCTCTGCCCGACACACCCAGGCTGATCCATGATTTGCGCCACGCAGTCGCACGGGCACTACATAACGGCGAGCCAAGCCTCGAGGATATCGCCCATGGCCTGTGTATAAGCGCGCGCACGTTGCAACGACGACTGCGCGAGTCGGGCAGCCGTTATCGGGACGAGCTGGCAGATGTACGTTACCAACTGGCAACGGCCTATCTACGCGATCCTCGCCTGACCGTGGCGGACGTCGCTCAGCTGCTGGGTTATTCCGAGCACAGCGCGTTCTCGCGCAGCTTTACACGCTGGTCGGGACAAAGCCCGCAGCGCTGGCGCGCGGGCGACGACGGCGATACGCGCCGCCCGCACCCCGGCCGGCGGCCCAGTTGAGCCGTATCAGGCGGCAGCGGGGGCCTGGCGCGCATCGACCCGGGTAAGCAGCCAGCCGCCGGCCACGAACAGAATCAACACCGACAGGATCGACAGGCGCGCACTGCCGGTGGCCGCGGCCGTCACCCCGACCAGCAGCGGGCCGATCACGGCGGCGAACTTGCCCATCATGTTGTAGATGCCGAAGTACTCGCCCGCCCTGCCTTCGGGAATCAGGCGCGCGAAATAAGACCGTGACAGCGACTGCACCCCGCCCTGCACCAGGCCGATCACCATGGCCATGACGTAGAACTGCCATTCGTGGGCAAGGAAATAGCCCCATGCGGTGACCGCCGCATACACGGCCAGTCCGAGATAGATCGCCTTCTTGGTATCCCAGCGCGAGGCCAGCCACCCGAACGCGACCGCCGCCGGGAAGCCGATGAACTGCACGAGCAGCAGCGCGGTGATCAGGCTCGTTTCGCCGAAGCCGAGGTTGAGGCCGAAATCCACCGCCATACGGATGATGGTGTGCACGCCGTCGATATACAGCCAGTAGGCGATCAGGAAGGTGAACACCGGCTTTTCTGAAAAGATCCTCCGCGCGGTACGACGCAGCTCGGCCAGGCCTTCGCGCATGGCCTGGCCGGCGCCGGGGGTATCGTGCTCGCGCGTCTCGGCCACCCACAGGAACACCGGCAGGGAGAATAGCGCCCACCATACGGCCACGCTCAGAAACGCCCAGCGCACCGCTGCGGCCCGGTCGGCGAGACCGAACATCTCCGGCCAAAGCGTCATTGCCACGTTCACCGCCAGCAACAGCCCGCCGCCGAGATACCCCAGGCCGTAGCCCAGCGCCGACACGCGGTCGTAGTCTGCGGGGCTGGCGACATCGACGATCAAACTGTCGTAGAACACCATGGCCAGAAAGAAGGCGGCCGAGGCGATCACGAACAGCGTGAGCGCAAACAGCCACTGCCCCTCGCCGACGAAGAACAGGCCCGCGGTCGCGGCAACTGCGATGGCCGTAGCCAATGCGAGCCAGGGTTTCTTGCGCCGGCTGCGATCGGCCACCGCGCCGAGCAACGGCGCCAGGAACAACACGACCAGGCTGGCCAGGGCACTGCCCACGCCCAGCTGCAGCGTGCTGGTTTCCGCCGGGTGCCCCGAGCTCCAGTAGCTTTTGAAGAAGATCGGAAAGAAACCGGCCACGACCGTGGTCGCGAACGCGGAATTGGCCCAGTCGTAGAAGGCCCAGCCGAGCTGGGCCCGGCGCTCGCGCGAGTCGATCATTACTTGAAAGTCCGGTTACGGTTAGACGAGTGCCAGTTCGAGCAACAAGGCGTCTTCACGCCCCTCCGGCGAGGGATAGTAGCCCGGCCGGGTGGCAATGCGTTGAAAACCGCGGCGTTTATACAGTCGCCGTGCGGCCTTGTTGGAGGGCCTGACTTCGAGCAGAACGCGCTCGGCGTTCTCGCGTGCCGCCTGGGCAATCAACGCGTCCAGCAGCCGGTCGGCCACGCCGTGGCCGCGTGCATCGGGGGCCACGCAGAGATTGAGCACGTGAGCTTCATCCACCGCAACCGACAGCAGGGTATAGCCCAGCACCCGCGCGTTCAGGTCGGTGGCCACCCAGCCGCGATAGCCCACCCGCAGGCAGTCGTGGAAGATACGTTCGCTCCAGGGATAGCCGTACGACAGCTGTTCGATTTCCAGCACTGCGGGCACGTCGCGCGCGCGCATGGCGCGCACCTCGACGAGCTGGCGCGGTTCGACGCTCATTGCGCGGCGATCCGTCTGGCGATCTGCTTGAGATCGACCCAGGCCTTGGCTTTCTGCCCCGGGCTGCGCAATAGAAATGCCGGGTGATAGGTCACCAGCACGTCCAGTTCCCGGCGCGGATACCGATGCAGCGTGCCGCGCAGCTTGCCGAGGCTTTGCTTGCTGTCGAGCAACGTCTGTGCGGCCACGCGCCCAACCGCCACCACCAGTTTGGGATCCATCAGTTCGATCTGGCGTTCGAGCACCGGCCAGTCGGCGGCCACTTCGTCGGCGTTCGGGTCGCGATTATTGGGCGGACGAAACTTGCAGATATTGGTGATATAGACGTTGGTGTCCCGCGAGCAGCCGATCGCGGCGAGCATGCGGTCCAGCAGCTTGCCGGCACGGCCCACGAAAGGCACGCCCTGCGCGTCTTCGTTCGCGCCCGGGGCCTCACCCACGATCAGAACATCCGCATCGCGGGCGCCGATACCGAACACCGGGCGCGTTGCACCGCGGTGATCGCGCCCGGCCAGCCAGGCCTCGAGTTCGTCCCAGTCCATGCGGGCCACCTCGCCAGCGGCGCTCGTCGTCTCGGTATCGACAGGCGATGCATCCACCGTACTGGCGGGCTCGTCGGGACCGTCGTGGTGCGCCATGTCTGGAGCCGCCGCGGCCTCCGCTGGGGTGCTCGCCGTCGGCTGTTCGACCGCGGCTTTTTCTGCCGGGCCCGGCGTGGCCAGGTCGGGCTGGACCGTACGCGGCGCCCGGTCGGGCGCAGGCTCCTGGCGATCTGCAACTGCGGCCTGCGTTGCACCGGTGCCGGCGGTCATCCGGTCCGCGCGGGGCTGCCAATCGACCAACCCCAGAGCATCCAGCATGCGTTTACGATCGCCGGGCGTCATGGCGCGCTCCTGGCTTCAACCCAGTGGTTATTCGACTCGACCGCTCATCGTCGCCGCCCTGTTCAGGCCGGCTTCTTGCGCCGCCGGTGACGGCGCAGCGCCTGTACCGGCCCGGACAGCGCATAGATCAGAAAACCGAGAAAGAGAATACGCGCCGGATCGATCACGATGGCCACGAACACGACCAGCATGATCAGAATGTAGCGAAACGGCACCCGCTCGCCGAAATCCAGATCCTTGAAGCTGGCATAGCGCACGTTCGACACCATCAACGCCCCGGCGGCGATGGTCAGCGCCAGCACCGGGATCACCAGGCTGCTGCCGTCGATACCGAAATCCGCGCTCGCCCAGATGAAGCCCACCAGCAAGCCGGCCGCGGCCGGGCTCGGCAGGCCGAGGAAAATCTTCTTCTCCGTGGCGCCGCCGCGGGTGATATTGAAGCGCGCCAGGCGCAGCGCGGCAGCCGCGGTATAGAAGAACGCCGCCAGCCAGCCGAGCTTGCCCGCGACGTTGCTGTAGTAGGCCAGGCTTTCCAGGCTGTATACGTAGGCCAGAAAACCCGAGGCCAGCCCGAACGACACCAGATCGGCGAGGCTGTCGTACTGGATACCGAAATCGCTTTCGGTATGGGTCATGCGCGCGACACGCCCGTCCAGCATGTCGGTGAGCATGGCCACGAAGATCGCCACCCCCGCGACGACGAAGCGGCCCTGGGTCGCCGCAATGATCGAATAGAAGCCGGCAAACAAAGTGCCAGTGGTAAACAGATTGGGCAGTAGATAGATGCCCCGCTTGCGGCGGCTGTCCCGCTCGGATTCGATATCACTCATGACGCAAGTCTAAAGCACCGGGGCGTGCAGACCTATAGTCGATGGCGTCGGCAATAGCAGCGTTTGGACTGCGATCGCCCCATCCACGGTTACTAAGAGGGCCCATTTTCTTCGGGATCGCGGCGTACGTTGGGCTTGTGTACCAGCTTGGCCAGCACACGGGCGCCGCCGCGGACGGAATCGCCGAGCTCGACTTCAACGCGGGAATTGACCGGCAGGTACAGATCGACCCGCCGCGCGAGCCGGCGCATGCCGCAGCAGCGGCCCTGGCCCACGCGCTCGCCGTAACCGCCGCGACAGGGGCGCAGGCCGAACAGCCGCCCCTCGCGAATGACCATGACGACGTGATCGCCTTCGTCGGTACGGATATACGACGCACAGCCGTCGAGATTCTCTACCGCCTCGCCGGAAAGCTCGACTACCGTGCCCTCGACCGGCGAGCGGATCAGATAGTTGGCAAGCAGGCCGACCCGCAGCGACAGCTTGATGGCTTCGCGGTCGAGAAACGGGTCATAGCATTCACGCCGGTGTATCACCTTGCCGTCGACCGGCGCGATGATCGCGAGCGGCTCGGCCGGCACGTTGCGCGGCGAATCCCGAAAGTAGAGAACGGCCACGAGCATCAACACCAGAACAGGCGAGGCCGCCCAGAAGCCGGCTGCGGCGTTCAAAATAAAGAACGCCACAGCCAGTCCCACCAGGACGGCCCAGCCTTCCGGCACGAGATGAAAAAGCGTCTTGCGCCGCATGCGGCGGAATCCGTTTCAGTGTGGCCGAGTCAGAAAATCGCCGGAATCAGTTACGCGACTTGTCGACGATCTTGTCCTTGGCGATCCACGGCATCATGCCGCGCAGCTTGTCGCCCACGCGTTCGATTTCGTGCTCCGAGGCCAGACGACGGCTCGCCTTGAGCGTCGGGTTGCCGGCCTGATGCTCGCCGATGAACTCGCGCGCGAATTTGCCGGTCTGGATTTCCGACAGGATCTTGCGCATCTCGGCCTTGGTTTCTTCGGTGATCAGACGCGGGCCACGGGTGATGTCACCGTATTCGGCCGTGTTCGAGATCGAGTAGCGCATGTTGGCGATGCCGCCTTCGTAGATCAGATCCACGATGAGCTTGACTTCGTGCAGGCACTCGAAATAGGCCATCTCCGGCTCGTAACCGGCTTCCACCAGCGTTTCGAAACCGGCCTGGATCAGGGCGATGGTGCCGCCACACAGCACGGCCTGCTCGCCGAACAGATCGGTTTCGGTTTCGGCACGGAAGCTGGTTTCGATGATGCCGGCACGACCGCCGCCGTTGGCCACGGCATAGGCCAGGGCCACGTCCTTGGCCTGGCCGGAGGCGTCCTGGGCCACGGCGATCAGGCTCGGCACGCCGCCGCCCTTTTCGTAGGTGGCACGCACGAGATGACCCGGGCCCTTGGGCGCGATCATGATCACGTCCAGATCGGCACGCGGCTCGATGAGCTCGAAGTGCACGTTGAAGCCGTGCGCGAAGCCGAGGGCTGCACCCTGCTTGATGTTGGGCTCGATCTGCTCGTTATAGAGCGCGACCTGATGCTCGTCCGGGGTCAGGATCATGACCACGTCGGCGCTGGCGGTCGCGTCTTCGATGCTGGCGACCTTCAGGCCGGCGTTTTCGGCCTTCTTGGCCGAAGACGAGCCTTCGCGCAGGCCGACCACGACATCGACGCCGGAGTCCTTGAGATTGTTGGCGTGGGCGTGGCCCTGCGAGCCATAGCCGATGATGGCTACCTTCTTGCTCTGAATCAGGGACAGGTCGCCGTCCTTGTCGTAATACGCGTTCATGCTCAAGGTCTTTCTCCTGCTTTCTTAAGGAATACGGCGAATTGAATGCCGCAATGTCTTGAATGAGTTAGAAATACTCGACGGAATCGTCCGTCGGCTCCTGATAATGCAGCCCTTCGGCGCCCGGGGTCATGGTAACCGCACCGCTACGCGCCAGCTCGACGAGCACGTCGGCCTCTTCGAGCGTGGCCACGAACGTATTCAGGCCTGCGCCGTCGCCGAGATAGCGCAGCGTCGCAAGATCGCCGTGGCGGCTGATCTCGGCCACGTCGTAGGGATCGGCCAGCGCCTCGATCGATGTGCCGCTGTCTTTGACGCGGACCTTGATCAAAGCGAGCTCGAGTTCGAGATGGGCGTCGCCGGTCATATCCAGCACGTCGATGACGTCCACGAGCTTGAGCAGCTGGCGGTTGATCTGTTCGACCACGTCTTCGGTGCCGGTCGTGGCCAGGGTCAGGCGCGATACGGTGCTGTCTTCGGTGGGCGCGACGTTGAGGCTTTCGATATTGAAGCCGCGCTGCGAGAACATGCCCGCCACGCGCACGAGCGCGCCGGCTTCGTTGGCCATCAGAACCGATATGACGTGTCTCATCCCATCCCAGCCTTGATTTCAGGCGGCTTCGCGCGCGTGCAAACGGCGCAAAATACGCCCAATACCCCGGCGAAGCAACCGAGTCGCCCGGGTTTGCGTAAACCAGGCGCCGATGCGTGCCTGTTGTGCGCTATAATCGCCTGTTTTCCACGCCGTCATAGGGTGCACCCATGCGCAACGCCCAGTCTGCCGCCACGCCGTCCGATTCTCATCCGCTGTCGGGGGCCCAGCTCTCCGGTGCGGAGATGATCGTACAGGTACTGGCCGACGAAGGCGTGGATACGATCTTCGGCTATTCCGGCGGTGCGATCCTGCCGACCTACGACGCGATCTTTCGCTACAACGCCGACAACCACGACCAGATGCCGCTGATCGTGCCCGCCAACGAACAGGGCGCGGGCTTCATGGCTGCCGGCTATGCGCGCGCTTCCGGCAAGGTGGGCGTGGCCATGGTCACCTCCGGGCCGGGCGCGACCAACTGCGTCACCCCGGTACGCGACTGCATGGCCGATTCGGTGCCGATCGTGCTGATCTGCGGCCAGGTCGCCCGCGCGGCGGTCGGCACCGATGCCTTCCAGGAAGCCCCGGTCTCCAACATCTTTTCCAGCGCGGCCAAGCACGTGTTCATGGTCACCGACCCGGACAAGCTGGAAGCCACCGTGCGTACCGCCTTCGAGATCGCGCGCTCGGGCCGCCCCGGCCCGGTGGTGATCGACGTGCCCAAGGACGTACAGAACTGGGAAGGCGCCTATCGCGGAAGCGGCGTGCTGGCGGTGCCCGGCTATCGTCAGCGCATGCGCGCGCTGCGCGAAAGCCAGCTCACCGACGACAAATGCGCCAAGCTCTTCGAGCTGCTCGCCCAGGCCGAGCGCCCGCTCATCTATGCCGGCGGCGGCGTGATCAATGCCGATGCGGCCAGCGAGCTGTCCGCCTTCGCCCAGGCATTCGGTATTCCCGTGGTCACCACGTTGATGGGTATCGGCGCCTTCGACACCACCGACGCGCTGTCCCTGCACATGCTCGGCATGCACGGCACGGCGTTTGCCAACTATGCGGTCGAAGACTGCGACATGCTCATCGCGGTGGGCGCACGCTTTGACGACCGCGTGGCCGGCGTGCCGGACAAGTTCGCGCCCAACGCCAAGTCGCTGGTGCATTTCGATGCCGACGCCTCCGAGATCAACAAGGTCAAGGCCGTGGACTGGCATCATGTCGGCCTGTTCGCGCCGAGCCTGTCGCGCGTTCTGTCCTATGGCCGCGAGCACGGCTTTTCGGCCGACTATTCCACCTGGCACGAAGAAGTCGCTGCACTCAAGCGCGATTTCGCCATGAACTACGATCGCGACACCGCCCTCATTCAGCCCTATGCGGTTATCGAAGAAATCAACCGCAATACCGGCGGCCGGGCGGTCATCGCCACCGGCGTGGGCCAGCATCAGATGTGGGCCGCCCAGTATTTCGATTTTCGCGAACCACGCCTCTGGCTGACCTCCGGTTCGATGGGCACGATGGGCTTCGGCCTGCCGGCCGCGATCGGCGCTGCCTTCGCGCGCCGCGACAAGCTCGTCATCGATATCGACGGCGATGCCTCCATTCGCATGAACATCGGCGAAATGGAGACGGTGACCACCTACAACCTGCCGGTGAAAGTCGTTGTGCTCAACAACAACGGCGACGGCATGGTCAAGCAGTGGCAGAAGCTGTTCTTCAAGGGCCGCCTGTCCGCCTCGGACAAATCGCTGCACAAAAAGGACTTCATCAAGGCTGCCGAAGCGGACGGTTTCGAATATGCCGTACGCCTGAGCGACCCGGCCGACATGGAACGCATAGTCAAGGAGTTCCTGGAATTCCAGGGCCCGGCCTTCCTGGAGGTCGTGGTCGACCCCGATGCCGGCGTCTACCCGATGGTCGGCCCCGGCAAGGGCTATAAGGAAATGATCACCGGCGACCACATCAACAACCGCTACGATCCGTCGGGCGGCGAGCGCGAAATCGGCGCTTCGGAGATGTTCTAAAGCTTAGCGCACGCCCAAGCGACGATCCGGGCGGGGCCGTATAGGCCCCGCTTTTTTGTGCGTGCGTGGTGGAAAAGCGGCAGCGGCCAGTACCCTCGCCGATGCTTCGATCGCGCCCCCGGCCTAGCGCTGCGTTGCGCGCCAGACGCCGCGGTCGGACTCGCTTACAGGTCAAACACCACAGTCGGCGCGTTCGACCTTGATCGTACCCAGCTCCGACCCGTCGGCTAGCCGGTATTGGTAGGCCACGCGGAAATCGTTCTGCAGCATGCGCCGCAACCGACCTTTCTCACAGATGATCTGCTGAATGCCGTCGCCATAGCGCGCCATGAAATTATCGGCATCGAGGGTGTCCGACAGCGGCGGCATCAAGGTGTAGTGGAACTGCAGCATGTCGCCGTTAACCGTGGTGCTTTCCAGCCGCGTGCTTTCATCCACCTGACTCGGCAAATCGACGTTGATCTGCTCGGACACCTTGTCGAGAAATGCCGTGCGATCCGCGGCCGAGTCGTCCACGAAATAAGGGGCGACGACATAGCCGATCAGCCCGAGGGCGACCAGGATAACGAGCCCGCCGACCACTGCGGCGGCTTTGGAAAGATTGTACATAGCGACCGCCTGTTCCTTGTCGTATCGAGTTGTGCCGCCCGTACGGACGGCTGTCGACAGGCAGGGTACACAGGCAAGGCGTATGCCGCTCGGAACACGAAAAAGGCGGCGGCCCGATCGTTCCCGGGTCGCCGCCGCGCCGACCGCTACATTCGGCCCAGCATGAAAACTGTGTGCATGCCGGGCCGATCGGACGGCTAGTCGATCCGAAAGCGCAGAATGCTGCGGCGCAGCGCTTCGGCCTGCTCGCGTAGCGACTGCGAGGCCGCAGCGGCCTGTTCCACCATGGCCGCGTTCTGCTGGGTCATTTCGTCCATCTGGGCGACGGCCTGGTTCACCTGGCCGATGCCGTCGGACTGCTCGCTCGTGGCATTCGAGATATCGGTCATCAGGCCCTGGGTCTGCTCGACGTGTTCGCCCAGCGTTGCCATGGAGCTGCGTGCCTGCTCTACCCGCTCCGAACCATCGCGTGCCTGTTTGACCGAGCGCTCCGTGAGACTGGTGATGTTCTTTGCCGCCTCGGCCGAACGGGCCGCGAGCTTGCGAACTTCCTCGGCCACTACGGCGAAGCCACGTCCGTGCTCGCCCGCGCGCGCGGCTTCTACCGAGGCGTTGAGGGCCAGCAGGTTGGTCTGAAAGGCGATGCCGTCGATCACGGTGGTGATCTGGGCGATCTCGTCGGCATTGCTACGAATATGATCCATCGAATCGACCACGTCGCCGACCAGCTGCCGGCTGTTATGCAGCGCCGTGCCGCTTTCGGTGGCGATGGAGCTGGCATGACGCGTCGTTTCGGCGTTGTTGGCGACGGTCGCCGTCAATTCTTCCAGGCTGGCTGCGCTCTGCTCCAGCGCCGCCGCCTGCTGTTGGGTGCGCGAAGACAGATCGGAGTTTGCCTGCGCAATCTCGCGTGCTGCGCCTTCGATGGAGGCACTGCCATCACCGATGCCTGCGATCAGCTGGGCAAGATCCCGGCGCATCTTCTCGACGCTGCCCAGCAGGCTGTTCTCACGCGATGCGTCCAGGTCGAACGAGGTCGCCAGATCGCCGCGGGCCACGTTCTCGAGCTGGGCGCGCGCTTCATAGGTTTCGCCGCCCAGATCACGATAGATCGAGCGAGCAAGGTAGACCAGCATGAGTATCATCAACAGGCCGAACGCACCCAGCACCAGCGCATACTTGAGCAGCTGGTGGCGGAACGTCGCCGAGATGTCGTCGATATAGACGCCTGCGGCGATGGTCCAGTTCCAGGGCTCGAAATGCTCGACCAGGCTCATCTTGGGCAGCTCGGGGCCGCCGGCGACACGCTGGGTTTTATAGTAGACGAAGCCCTTGCCCTCGGCGTGTGCCACCTCGTTCATCTGGCGATACATGTAGACGCCGTCCTGGTCCTTTACACCGGACAGATCCTCGCCTGCAGCAAGGCGCGGATGGGCAACGGCAGCCAGATTGGAATCGATGGCAAAAACGTAGTTGTTGCCATTGTCGCCGAAGTGCATGCTGGAAAGCGCTGCGGCCGCTCGGCTCTTGGCTTCTTCCACGCTAATCGTGCCGTTATCGGCCGAAGTCTTGAACCGATCGACGATATGCACGGCCATATCCACGGTGTCGCGCAGGCCCTGTTGGCGAGAATCGTACAGCTGACCCCGCGACTCCCAGGCCACGTCGGCCACGACCGCCGCGAGGCCGAGCACCAGCGCAGCCGCAACCCAGCCAATCTTGTGCTTGAGCGGCGTATTGCGTTTAGGCTTCTTTGTCGGCGCGATCGAAGCGGCCGTATCGGCCGGCGCGTCATCAATTATGGAGGCGGGCGCAAAACCCGCGTCGGCTGCGACAGTTTTCATGATTACCTTTTGCGCATTTCGGTTGCGCGCAATACAAGTTGCGCGGTTAGTATCGGCTGCCCGTACTAAACCTTTAGTCGTATATGAGCGATCCGCGGCCTCAGCCAACGAGCCGGCATTGATGCCACAATGGCGTCGAAACCTGGGCCCGACGGGTTTCACCGGCATACGCCGCCGTGTGGACAATGCCGTCTGGCACCGCGTCAGCCCATTTACATGCCGCAGGGTCTCGCCTTGTCGAATAAAACCATCCTGCGTCTAGCCCTGCTCACGCTCACCGTGCTCGTCTTCGTACTCGGCTCGACCGTATTCGATCTCGGACAACTGTTTCGCGATACGCGCAGCCAGTTCGAGTCGCTTGGCTGGGCAGGCCCAGTGATCTTCGCGCTGGTTTACGGCGCGCTTGGCGCCCTCGCCGCGCCTACCGGCCTGGTGGAGTTGATCGCGGGCGCCATATTCGGGTTCTGGACCGGCAGCGTTGCGGTTATGGCCGGCGCACTCATCGCGGCCAACGTGGGCTTTGTATGCGGGCGCTGGCTGGCACGGGACTGGGTATCGAGCAAGGTGAACAGCAACCGCCTCGCCCAGCAGATCGAAGCCGCCGTGGAGCAACGCGGCTTCTGGATCACGGTGCTCATTCGCCTGTCGCCGGCGGTACCGTTCAATCTCACCAGCTATGTGCTCGGCGCCAGCACGATTCGCTGGACCACGTTTCTGGTGGCGACCCTGCTCGGCATGCTGCCGATCAAACTGTTTCTGATCTGGCTGGGCGCGAGCGGCCAGAAGCTGCTTGGCGGGACCAATCCCACCGAATGGGGCACCAACGAATGGCTGCTTTACGGCGGCGGCCTCGTGGCGACTCTTGTCGTTGTCGTGCTCATAGGCTGGACCGTGGCACGCACCAGCCGGCGCGTGCTGCGCGAGGCCGAGCAACAGCGCGACGACTAAAGCCACGACAACGCCGCTATCGCCGGTTGTCGCCGGTTGTCGCCGGCGCTGTCAGACAGCGCGCAACGACATATCGAGGAGCTATCAATGGCCAATGCCAGCAACGATCGCCGCGCCTGATAGGCAGGTGTCTATCGATTGTGGACGGGCTGCGTTACGTCAGTAGCCTTTTCGCCCTTTTTCGAGCGCCTTGATACGGGCGGCGGCCAGGGCCAGCTCGTATTCGGCACGTTCGCGATCGATCCGATCATGCGCCTGGCGCAGGGTCGCCCGTGCCTTCTCGCGTGCTTTTTCCGCCGCGGCTTCATCGATATCGGCGGCGCGCTCGATGGTATCGGCGAGGATCGTCGCAAGATGCGGCAGCACTTCGAGAAAACCACCGGACACGAAATAATTGGTTGATTCCTCGCCGGCATTGACCAGGCGCACCACGCCCGGCTCGATGCGGGTCAGCATACGGGCATGGCCCGGCGTGATACCGACGTCGCCGTACGCGGCCGGCACCACGACCATATCGGCCCTGCCGGAAAAGATCGGCCCCTGAACCGGGCACACGATCTCCACCGGCATCTGCTTTCTGTACTCTTCTGTCGCCATGGTGTCAGCGATACCTCACGCCGGCATATTGTGTACTTACGCGGGTGCCGGCATGCCCGGCCACGATGGCTTCTATATCGGCCAGCGAACCGATGACGGCGGTGCCGCCCGTGCGCATGGCATAGCGGCACGCTGCACCCACCTTCGGCCCCATCGAGCCGGCCGCAAACTGGTCGGCGTCGAGCGCATCGGGGGCCGCTTCGGCGATAACCTGTTGATCGGGCTTGCCCCAGTTTACATAAACGCCGTCCACATCGGTCGCGATAAGCAGCAGGTCGGCCTCGACCTGCTCGGCGAGCAGCGCGGCACAATAATCCTTGTCGATGACCGCTTCCACGCCACGCAGCTGACCGTTGTCGTCATACACCGTGGGAATCCCGCCGCCGCCTGCACAGATCACCACGCAGCCTTTTTCCAGCAGCCACTTGATGGGGCGGATCTCGAACACGCGCTGCGGACGTGGACTGGCGACCACGCGTCGAAACATGTGGCCATCGGCCGCGATCGCCCAGCCCTTGTCTGTGGCCATGTGGTCGGCCTGTTCGCGCGTATAGACCGGGCCGATCGGCTTGCTTGGATGCTTGAAGGCCGGATCGTCGGCATCGACTTCCACTTGCGTTAGCACGGTGGCGAAAGATGCTTCGGCCGGCAACAGATTGCCCAGCTCCTGTTCGATCACATAGCCGATCATGCCCTCGGTCTGGGCACCGAGCACATCCAGCGGATAGGGCTCGACTTCTTCGTAGGCCGCGCCCTGCAATGCCAGCAGACCCACCTGCGGGCCGTTGCCGTGCGCGATCACGACTTCATGTTCGGGCATGATGCGGGCGAGCTGTTCACAGGCTACCCGCACATTGGCGCGTTGATTTTCGGCGGTCAACGGCTGGCCGCGGCGTAGTAGCGCGTTGCCGCCCAGAGCGGTGACGATACGCATACAGATACTCCGTAGGGTCGGCCCGTGCCGATCGCAAGTGGTGCCCGGGGCGGTAAGCCCGCCCCTGCGCGGAAAGGCAATGGGGCGTCGGTGGGCTAGATATCGCCGAGCGTAGCCACGAGCACGGCCTTGATGGTGTGCATGCGGTTCTCGGCCTGATCGAAGGCGATACAGGCCGGCGATTCGAACACCTCCTCGGTGACTTCGATACCGTCCTTGAGCTGCGGATACTGCTCGATCGTCTGCTTGCCGACCTTGGTCTCGGCGTTATGAAACGCCGGCAGGCAATGCATGAACTTCACCCGTGGGTTGTTGGCCTTGTCCATCAGCGCCCGGTTGACCTGATACGGCATGAGCATGTCGATACGCTCGGCCCAGGCCTCGATCAGTTCGCCCATCGACACCCAGACGTCGGTATGGATGAAGTCGACGCCCGCGACCGCTTCGGCCGGGTCTTCGGTGAGCGTGAGCCGTGCCCCGGACTCGGCGGCGAACTGCTCGCAGGCATCGATATGCGCCTGCTCCGGCCAGAGCGCCTTGGGCGCTGCGATACGCACGTCCATGCCGAGCTTAGCGCCGATCATCAGCAACGACTTGCCCATGTTGTAGCGGGCATCGCCCAGGTAGGCATAGCTGATGTCGTGCAACGGCTTGTCGCTGTGCTCGCGCATGGTGAGCACGTCGGCCAGCATCTGGGTGGGATGATATTCGGCGGTCAGACCGTTGAAAATCGGCACGCCGGCAAACTCGGCAAGCTGCTCGACGGTGTGCTGATCCGCGCCGCGGTATTCGATGGCGTCGTACATGCGCCCGAGTACACGCGCGGTGTCCTTGATCGTTTCCTTGTGCCCGATCTGCGACGAGCTCGGGTCGATATAGGTGACGTTCGCGCCCTGCTGATAGGCTGCCACCTCGAACGCACAGCGTGTGCGCGTGGAGGTCTTTTCGAAGATGAGCGCGATGTTCTTGTCGCGCAGGTGCTTCTGCTCGCTGCCGGTATAGCGTGCGCGCTTGAGATCACGCGACAGGTCGAGCAGATAGATCAGCTCGCGGGTGCTGTGATGCATCAGGCTGAGCAGGTGGCGGTTATGCATGTTGAAGGCCATGAGCGGCACTCCCGATTGAAAGGGTTGGAGACAGGCCGGACGGCCGATCAGTAATCGACCGCGTCCCGCGCGATCGGGCAGGTCATGCAATGACCACCGCCGCGACCGCGACCGAGCTCGCTGGCATCGATGGTGATGACTTCCACGCCGGCCTTGCGCAGCAGCGTGTTGGTGTGGGTATTACGGTCGTAGCCGATGACCACGCCCGGCTCGACGGCCACCACGTTGTTGCCGTCGTCCCACTGTTCGCGTTCCGCTTCGTAGCTGTCGCCGCCGGTCGCGATCGTGCGCAGCTGCTTGAGGTTCAAGGCCGCGGCGACCGTGTCGACGAAGGACTTGTCCTCACGCCGCACGTCCAGACCGGCCGGTTTCGAGTCGTCGGGCCGGATACTGAACGGGGTGATCGCATTCACCGCTTCCGGATAGATCGTGACCAGATCGTGGTTGCAGAAACTGAACACCGTGTCCAGATGCATGGCCGAACGGGCCTTCGGCAAACCGGCGACGATCACGTGCTCGGCCGCGCCGTGGTCGAACAGCGATCGCGCCAGCTGACCGATGGCCTGGTGCGAACTGCGCTCGCCCATGCCGATGAGAACGACGCCGTTGCCAACCGGCATGACGTCGCCGCCCTCGAGCGTGGCCATGCCATGGCCGACGGTCGGATCGCCGTACCAGATATTGAAATCGGCGTTGGCGAAGGTCGGGTGGAATTTGTAGATGGCGGCGGTCAGCAGTGTTTCCTGGCGACGCACTTCCCAGTACATGGGGTTGAGGGTGACGCCGTTGTAGATCCAGCAGGTGGTGTCACGGGTGAACAATGCATTCGGCAACGGCGGCACGATGAAGCTCGCATAGCCGAGATATTCGCCGAACATGCGCACCAGCGAACTGCCCAGGCTTTCCGGCACATCGCGCGCCGAAACGCCACCCAGCAGATACTCGGCAAGCTGGCGTGACGGCTGCTCTTCGAGCCAGGCGCGAATCTCGCCCATGAGGCTGATACCCACCTGATCGGCCGTGATCTTGTGATCCAGAATCCAGGCGCGGGCCTCGGTTTTATCGAGCACGTCGGTGAGCAGATCGCGCATTTCCAGCACGTCCACGCCGCGTTCTTCGAGCTTGTTGACGAAATCGAAGTGATCGCGCTTGGCTTCGTTCACCCAGATCACGTCATCGAACAGCAGATCGTCGCAGTTCGATGGCGTCAGGCGCTGGTGCGCCAGGCCCGGTGCGCACACCATCACCTTGCGCAGCTTGCCGATTTCCGAATAAACGCCGAGAGGTTGCGACATGAGAACTCCTGTCAGACAGATAGGATGAAAGGGCTATAGCGAGAGAAAACCGGCATACAGGCCGTAACCGGCGAGCACCGCCCCGGCCAGCACGACGGCGAAGATCGCCCACTCGAACGGCTGGAACACCGGCTTGGATTGCTCGTGCCGAGCCTTGGCAAACAAGGCCGCGCCCGGTGCGTAGAGCAGCGCCGACAGCAGCACGTACTGGATGCCACCGGCATAGAGCAGCCACAGGCTGTAGGCCAGCGCGACGGCGGCAATCGTCATATCCTTGCGCCGACGCCCGGGCTCGCCTTCGTAGGTTTCACCGCGCCAGCTCATCAGCAGCGCATAGGCGGCCGACCACAGGTAGGGCACCAGAATCATCGACGTGGCCAGATACAGCAGGCTCAGGTAGGTCGACTCGCTGAACAGCGTGATGACCAGAAACAGCTGGATGAAGCCGTTCGACAACCACAGCGCGTTGCTGGGCACATGGTTGTCGTTCTCGTGCTTGAGAAAGCCCGGCATGGTGTGATCGCTGGCCGCGGCGAACAGAATCTCGCCGCAGAGCAGCGTCCAGGCCAGCAGCGCACCGCCCAGCGAAATCAGCAGACCGATGCTGATGGCAAGCGAGCCCCAGTGGCCCACCAGATGCTCGAGCACCCCCGCCATCGACGGATCCTGCAGGTTGGCCAGTTCCGGCTGGCTGAGCACGCCCATCGAGAGCACGCTGACCGCCACCAGCAACAGCAGCACGCCGAGAAAACCGATCACCGTGGCCTTGCCGACATCGCTGCGTTTCCGGGCACGCGCGGAGTAGATGCTCGCGCCTTCGATACCGATGAACACCCAGACGGTGACCAGCATCATGCCGCGCAGCTGGGTCATGAAGCTGCCCAGATCCGTATTGCCGGTGCCCCAGAAATCGTCGAAGAACACCGATGGCTTGAACGCGAACGCCACGATGACGATGAACAACACAATGGGCACGACCTTGGCGATCGTGGCCACCGTATTGATGAACGCAGCCTGCTGAATGCCGCGCAGCACCAGAAAATGCAGCAGCCACAGCAGAACCGACGCACACAGCACGGCCGCAACCGTGTTGCCCTCGCCGAACATCGGGAAGTAGTAACCCAGGGTGCTGAACACCAGCACCAGATAGCTGACATTGCCCAGCCACGCGCTGATCCAGTAGCCCCAGGCCGACGAAAAGCCCATGTAGTCGCCAAAACCGGCCTTGGCGTAGGCATAGATGCCTGCATCCAGATCGGGCCGACGGTTGGACAGGGTCTGAAACACGAACGCCAGCATCAGCATGCCGGCGGCAGTAATCAGCCAGCCGACGAGTACCACGCCGGCACTGGCGCTGGCGGCCATGTTCTGGGGCAGACTGAATATGCCGGCGCCGATCATCGAACCGGCAACCAGAGACACCAGCGCGCCCAATCGAAGCTTCGGTTTGTCGTCGGCCATGAACTGCGGTTCCAGGAGAGGTTCGCCGTAGCGTAGGCCTCTTCCGGACGGCCGGCGTTGACATAAATCAAAGTGTGCGCGATCTAATTTAAAGCCATACTTTATTGATTTATATATATTTATTCTTCGGATCTTCTTGGCATGGCGACTCGGTGCGCATCGCCAAGACGGCTATTCGACCGGCCGGCTGCCGCTGTCACAGGTTCGCGACCCTGCCCGACGAAACATGCCGCAGCAGCCCGACGCCACGTCAGGCTCTTGCGTTGCGCCGCACCCAACACGCTCGCGGCTCGCAACCGCCGCCTTCGACTATTCGACTCTAGTCGTAAATGCGAGACAGCAAAGCTGTTTTCCCGCAGGCTCTGCGAGCGTCATGGGCGTCGCCCCGTCAATAGCGTCAAGCCCCGTACGAGGGCTCACCCGGCGTACCGCACTGTTGACTGGGAACGGGCCGACACCGCTAACCAGAAAGGAACGACACGATGGGCCTGATCGGCATTTTTGTTTCGCTCGCATTACTCATGTATCTGGCTTATCGCGGGATCAACGTGTTGATCCTGGCGCCGTTGCTGGCCCTGCTGGCGACCGTGTTCGCCGGCGGGCTACCGATACTGGCCACCTATACGCAGGTGTTCATGCCGGCGCTGGGCGACTATCTGGTCAAGTTCTTCCCGTTGTTTCTGCTGGGCGCGATCTTCGGCAAGCTCATGGCCGACTCGGGCTCTGCGCGTACGATCGCCGAGTGGTTCACCGATACGATGGGCGCACGCCATGCCATTGCCGCGGTAGTGTTCGCCTGCGGCGTGCTGACCTACGGTGGTGTGTCGTTGTTCGTAGTGGCGTTTGCGGTCTACCCGATCGGCAACGAACTGTTCCGGCGCTCGGAGACGCCCAAACGTCTGTTGCCGGCCGCACTCGCGCTGGGCTCGTTCACCTTCACCATGACCGCGTTTCCCGGCACGCCGGCGATCCAGAACGCGATCCCCATGCCCTACTTCAATACCACCCCGTTTGCTGCACCGATATTCGGCACGCTGGCAGGTCTGGGCATGCTCATGTTCGGTACGCTGTGGCTCAACCGCCGCCGGGCTCGCGCGGCAGCCGCTGGCGAAGGCTACGGCTCGCATGCCGCCACCGACGCCGATGCACAGGACGAAAACGCCAAGCGCCCCACCATGTGGCTCGCAATGGTGCCGGTGCTGGCGGTCATCACCCTCAACGCGCTGTTCACTTACCTGGTGATCCCGTGGATGGATACGGGCTATCTCGGCCAGCAAGACTATGGCAGCGCCGAGATCGGCGACGTCCGCGGCATCTGGGCAATCATCGCGTCGCTGGTGATTGCCATCGGGCTGGTCACCGCGCTCAACTGGTCGCGCTTCGAAGATCTCAAGGAGAGCTTCAACCGCGGCACTTTTGGCTCGCTACTGCCGGTGTTCAACACGGCATCGGAAGTCGGTTACGGCGCGGTGATCGCCTCGCTGCCAGCGTTCCTCGTCATTCGCGATGCGGTACTGGGCATTTCCGACAATCCGCTGTTGTCCTCGGCGATTGCGACCAACGTGCTGGCCGGCATCACCGGCTCGGCCTCCGGCGGCATGTCGATCGCGCTGGAAACGCTGGGCAGCGAGTTCATGAGCCGGGCCCAGGCCGCCGGCATCGACCCAGAGATCATGCACCGCGTGATCGCACTCTCTTCCGGCGGCTTCGATGCCCTGCCGCACAACGGCGCGGTCATCACCTTGCTGGCGATCACCGGCCTCACCCATCGACAAAGCTATGCCGATATCTTCGTGGTGGCCGTGCTGATTCCGTTCGCGCTGACTCTGCTGGTCATTCTCGGCGCATCGATCTGATCGGCCCGCGCGGGCGACCGGCTGGCGCCGGCTGACGGCCGCCCGCTGCCACCACAACCTTGCGCGCAAGATAACCGCGCGCTTACGTAACTCGCTGATATCGCATCGGTTCAATATACTGCGCGGCTCAACTTTGCCGAGCGCAATGCCCAGCACCCCAGCCGGGCGCCACGCAGGGCCGGGCGATGCACGCCCACGCCCCGGCGCTCGAACCACAGCCGTGCGGATACCCCTGCCATGACCCGATCGCGCCGCCGTGCCGTTGCCCTGCCCCTGCTGGTCGTGGCCCTGGCCACCGGCCTGCCGGCGACCTGGTTCATATGGACACTGGCCAAGGGCCACGGCGATTTCGCCGGCGGCCATGTCGATACGCGTGAATTCGCGACCCTACAATCCTACTTCCAGCGCCGAGACGATGGCCTGTGCGATCGGATTTTCGTGACCGCTGAAGACACCTGGCTGGTTGGCGTGGTAGACAGCCCTGATTCCAGTATGGACCTGGGCGGGAGTACCGATTTGGCCGAACTGATCCGCGGCCACGATGACGACAACGGCGGCGCTGCCTATGGCGTATTCGGCGCCGCCACGGGCGCGCGGGCCAAGTATGGTTATATCTCGCGCTTGAACGACAACGGGCAATTCGACGTGGTGGCCCGCCTCAACTCGTCGGCCTGCATGGCCGCGGGCGGGCCTGACGGACGACGGGTTTACGTCCTGTCCGGCATGGAGCGCCCGGATAACGCTTACGATAACGACGACCCGGCCAGCCGCCAGGACGCCGTGTTCGCCACGGCCGATCACGGCCAGAGCTGGCAATGGCAGCGCGAGGGTTTCATGGTGCCCTCGTCGATCACCGCCTGGGGCGTGCGCCCCTACCGGGATGCCTACGATACCGTTTGGGCGTGGGCGCGCCTGCCGCGTACGCAGGTCACGAACGGCAAACCCATTGTCGACGGCGACGGCAGCGGCCTGTACTACTCCACCGACGAAGGCCGCAGCACGACCGAAATCGTACAAACCTCGCCCCTGGTCGCCAGCCGCCAGGAACTGGAGGCACTCAAGCCCGCCGGTATGAAACTCAACGGCGAAGCGGTGGTGGGCGAGGTCACACCCCACGTCATGCGCCTGGGCGTCGATCGCGCGGCCGTGTGGGTGTCGCAGCAGATCGGTTATAGCGACCCAACGGATACGTCGCCCTACAACGCCGGCGCCTTGCACCTGCTGCGCTACGCCGAGCTCAGCCGCAGCGGCGACGAATGGCGTATGGGCGACGTCGAACAAAACCAGGGCATGGAAATTCAGGCCATGGGCCAGGGCCCGGACGGGCGCGTGCGTGCCGTGGTGCGCATGGCCGGCGAAACCGGCAGCCATATCGCCCGTATCGATCCGGCCAGCCTCGAAATAAAGACGGCGGCCAAACTGCCCGGGGCTTTTGCGCCGCTCACCTCCAGCGAATATGTTCGCGGCTTCTGGGTGGGCAAGCACAGCATGGTGGTCAACGTCGGCAGCAGCTACCGGGTACCGACATGGATCAACGCCGGCGAATGGCTCTCCGGCGACGAGGCCCATATCTCCGGCAACGCCGTTTTCTACAGCGTCGACGATGGCCGCTCATGGGACCGCTTGGCCATCCCCGGCTACCAGGGCGTCCTCGGGTTCGACGCCGCCACCGATCGGCTGTTCTGGCACAAAGGCGGCTCCTACGAGGACAAATCGATCCAGGTCGATCGCCTGGCCGAAGACTGACGCGGTCGCCGCCGCTTGGCAGCGTCGACCACGGATGCGGCGCCCATGTACAGGCCCGCGACGGCGGTAACGCGCCACCGCGGGCCGTCTAATCATTCCGTCACGGGCCGCGCGGAGCCGTCGCCGCGATGGCGCAGGCGCACCCACACCGTTGCGATATAAACGAACAGGAACGTCGCAATCATCAGTTCCTTGACCTCGCCGGCGTTGATATCCATCGGCCAGACCACCTCGCCCGCGATGGATTCGCTGATTTTCTGCGGGATGGACGAAAACGCCGCAATAAGGCCCGCCGGCACACAGGCGATGCCCGGCATGATCCAGTAAGCGAAGCTGCCGCTTTCATAGGTCTTGCCGCGGGCCCGGCGTACCAGCGGGATGATGGCGCCACCGATCAGCGCCGCCAGCGTGAGCAGGTTGCGCGGCAACTGATCCAGCAACGAGCCGACCACCCCGTTCGAATTGTGGAGATTGGTTTCGTTCTGGTTGTTGAGTGCGGCCCACTGCTCCGGCGCATCCCAGCCCATCCAGTGCTGCCCCCAGCTGGCTTCTTCGCCGCCGAAATAAATACAGCCCAGACAGAACAGACCGAAGAACAGCAGCAAGCGCTTGTTGCCCAGTGAACGCAGCTTGCTCAACACCAGCAGACCGGTAACCAAGGCCAGTACCAGCACCAGTACCGTACCCTGCTCCGTGGCACCTGATTCATGCAGTATGTAGCGGTCGAAAAACTCGAACGGCATCAACGCCCGCAGGACGTAGTGGCCGAAATACAGTACCGTCGGCACGCCGACCCAGAACCAGGCCGGCACATGGCTATCACGCAAGTCCTTCATTCGTATGGGCTCTCGCTTCAGATCTACTAAAGCCAGCGACTATACCCCGCCAAACTCCTGCACGCAGCAACAAAACTGCAACAAGAGCTCGCCTCTCGCTACGGGCGCCGCGCCACTGCAGGCACAGGCGAGCGCTACGCCGCGTGCTGGGAAAGGGTGGCGATAATGGGCGCACCGTCGGTCACGATCACGGTATGCTCGAACTGCGCCGAGCGGCTGGCCGGATCGCCCACCAGCGTCCAGCCATCGCCGGTTTCCGATACGAACGTGCTGCGCGTGGATAAAAACGGTTCGACCGCAATCACCTGGCCGTATTCCAAGCGCCGCCGATCACTGCGGTCGTAGAAGCCGAGAATTCCTTCCGGCTCTTCGTGCAACGAGCGGCCCAGCCCGTGCCCGGCCAGATTCTTGATGATCTTCAGCCGGTGTTTTTTTGCCACCGCCTCGATCGCCTTGCCGATCCTGTTGATAGGCGCATTCGTGCGCACCTCCGCCAACGCGCGCTCCAGCGCCAACTCGGTAGCCCGACACAGCATCGCCTGCTCGTCCGCCACCGGCGCGACCACCGTCGTACCCCCGGTATCGGCAAAATAACCGTCGCGCTCGGCCGAAACATCCACGTTCACGATATCGCCCGCAGCAATCACCCGTTCGCCCGGCACCCCGTGGGCGGCCTCTTCATTCACGCTGATACAGGTAAACCCCGGAAAGTCGTAGCACTTAATCGGCGCCGAGGTGGCCCCCAGCCGCGCCAACATCTGCCCGCCGATTGCATCCAGCTCGAGCGTCGTCATCCCCGGCTCGACCGCTGCCAGCATGGCGTCGCGAATCTCGGCCACGATCCGGCCGATGGCGAGAATGCCGTCGAGGTCTTGTTGGTTTTCGATGGTCATGGGCGTCTTGGAGCGCTGATTAAACGCGCATGATACCGAGCCGGGCGGACATGGTGCTTATCGGCCGTAAAATCTATCGGTGACGTTTGCAGTCATGTCGAAGTGAGAGACATCAGCCCTCGCCACACGCACCCGATATGCAGCCGTTTCACTCGACAGTTAATTCCGAACGAATTCAAGCGAGATAGCAATTAAATATACTGTCCCCGGATCGCCACGAAAAACTCTACAGCGGCGCCATGTGCGACCCCCTGACCGGGTTGCTCAACCGGCGCGGCTTAACAAAAGCACTCGAAGAAATATGCAACGCCAGTGCACCGGCCAGTCTGCTGCTCATCGACGTGGACCGCTTCAAATCCATCAACGACACCCTTGGCCATGACGCCGGCGACCGTGCGTTGATCGAACTCACCGGCGATATGCGAGCCGTGGTACGAACCGGCGACAGCGTCGGACGCTACGGCGGCGACGAGTTCCTGATTATCCTGCCCGACCTCGACACAGCCGCCGCCCTGACTGTCGCACAACGCCTGCTCGACCAGATCGACCAATCCAATACCGAGCGCAGCGCGCCTTTTGAAATCAGCATCGGGGTCGCCAGCAAGCGTGACACCCCAACATCGCCGGACGAACTGCTCAAAGCTGCGGATGAAGCCTTGTATGAAGCCAAGAAGGCCGGCTCCGGGGCAGCCCGAGCGTTCACTGCCGTCTAGCGGCGTCCCGCAAGGCAGAATAACGGTAGGTGGACCACGACCGCTGATAACGTCCTGACCGTCCAGCGGCCGGCCGGCTTAGATCGTATAGCTCTCGGCGGCGTTTGCAGTCACCGCGAAATACGAGCCCTCGACAGACGCATCGCGGATCTATCCCTCTCACCCGGCGTCTATTAAAAAACCGGCTCGAGCGGAATATCAATTAAATATACTGTCCCCGGATCGAGCGAGCTGCGAAGCAGCGGAAAATCGGCCGCCGTGCAGCCGATTGTTAGCGTCGATTTTCATCTTCCGTTACGGGATGATCTCCCAACTCTTCAGGAATTTCCTCAAGTATTTCTTTAGAGTGATACTGAAGAATGATTTCACCCTTTGTTAATCTCTCCGTCCAATACCTGCCTACTAGCTTTTGCTTCGGCTTTTCAATGATCTTGAAAACTGCTGTTCCATCATGCGGAATACTGCGTTCATTCAAACTTAATCTAGGCTTGCTAGTATAGGAATATGCTATGTTTTTAACCTGTCGATCCGGTTCGATAAGAAAGCCCTCAGAATACGAAGAGCTTTCCATTTCACTCGTGCGCATCATGCAATGAATGTGAAAGAAAGACTGGTTTACTGTGAGCATTACGGGTATGGGAGGCGGTTTTTCTCCTGTTTCGGGATTCTTCCAGTCGGAATATATAAAACCCACCCAACTTCCATTTAAATTAGGAAAAGGAACAAGCCAACCTCTAAATATTTTAAGTTTCCAGCCCCACTTAACAAACACTGCAACTACCAGAAGGTCGATAGTTACAACCTTTGGTACAAGCCCAAAAAAATCCTTTACTTTTGACAAATCTAAACCGCCAAAATAGGCTAGCGAGAACCAAGCAACAGCAGAAATTCCGACCAGAATATAAAGCGAACTCTTAAGTGTGATATTACGCATTACTTGAATCCAAAATAGTTCCAGGCCGCTTTGGCAAAATCGCGTCCATCCTCACGGGTCCATTTCTGGTTCTTATGAAACAGGAAGAAGCATTCATTCACCTCCACCCAGCGACCAGAGGCTGGCTCTTCATCACCTTGAAGGTTGCTCCAAATATGAACAAGCATAGCTCGAAGGCGTTCTGTCCATGTTGGGTGAGAAAATGAATTATCTGGGCAATTGTAGGCTAAACATTCCATAAAAAATGAGGGCAACTCACGAAATGTGCCATCCTGAGCCATCGCATTTTCAATCCGCTTCAGTAGGCGTGCACCTTTCTTATAGGCATATCCGGTTCGATTGTTCTTTGCCGTCCCATTTTCCTTCTGTTGGACTGGATGATTGACAACACTGCTGCCATCGGTTTTGAATATTTTTGTTCCATCTCTCGATCCATGGTTCATGTAGTAGCGATAGCTAAAACATGGAACCACATCAGCATCTACGCGTGCAGAGTTAGAATTTATCTGTATCGCGGTAGATCCCGAAGAATCTACCTGCCCTGGAAACTTTGCATTCAGAGCAGAAAGAAGCTCTGCTCTTAACTTTGCTGGGGTCCAAATTCCATCATATGATCCACTAGGCGGATGATTACCTTCTTCAGATTCTTCCCAGTATTGACACTCTGTGCACTCCACCGCAATGTCTACATCACTATCTGACCGCACATTAGTATTATTAGCGTAAGATCCTTTCGCAAAAACCTTCAATGAACAATTATTGAACGGTTCATGTGAATCTATCGCTTGGCGAATCATTCGCTCCGTTCTATCCTGCTTATCCTGCTCCGTACTACTCGAAGGGCCTGTCCATCCAGACAGCTTATCTTCCAAACTCATTGTTTATCCTATTAAGACGCTAACGCCAAAGCTCAGTTGCCGCCGGAGCGGCGAAAGCCGCGGAGGGAACCCAAAGCACACCAGCGCTTTGGGCGGTCAACTGCAGCGACCTGTTAGATTATCTTATTGTAACCCTTGGTATTCGGCGTTTTTGCTTTACCAAGATAGTCCACAAATTCTTCAATACATGGAAAACTCGACGCGCCGCCGCTCGCCTTCCGGAAATTTTTGAGCAAATATATATCTTTTTCTGGAGACACCAAATCCCTGAACTGCTCTTCGAGCATTTTTTGGTCAGCGATGTTGTTATTCCAAGCACTAAGGACTACTTCGAGAGAGTTTAAATAATCAATTACCTCCCATCTCAAAGCGGATGATTGCTCTACGCTGAGATTATAGTCGTCGTCACTGTTTTCGATATCACCTTTCAATGCTGCACGTAAAAGCGGAATATATTTTCCTTTTACTGAAAATGGCTCCTGCGCAAGAAGTGTTTTTGCTTGCTCTTCTGAAAATTCGTCAACTAACTTCCGAGCGGCGGTAGATCTTTGGGTGAGATTCTGAACCCAACTTTCGAGTAATGTGATGGAAAGCTCCCGTCGCGATCTTTTATGATCCGCCCGAAACTGAAGATATGCCAATAAAATAGCACTAGCAGCAACGACACTCGAGATTGCCGTGACCCAATGCAAAAAAAGCGACATAAAGCATTTTCCCCTAATATCGAAACTTATCTAACGCCAATTCGACGACATTTGTCGACCTAATACGCACGTAATTAGTCTACCTAACACGACTGCGGGTATCGTCGAATCAATCATTTACAGGTTTTCTGCATATTAGGTAGACGATATCGATATGCGTCGATTATCGACATGCCGTACGGACCGGCTGAGTTCCTTTTCTGTGTTCATTCGAATATGGCACGGATGCACGCCATAAAAAAGCCCGCGCTCGGCGGGCTTTTTTCGTAGGTTAGAAGCGATATGGCTACAGGCAGCAAGGCACTTCCAGCCCAGAAGGCATGACTAGCGCTTCTCGTACTGCTTGTTTCCAAACATATTCTCCATCGCATTCTTGTCCTGGCTGAAATCCGTATGGTGATCGGCCAGAACCTGTAGCCCTTTCTTGACGTTCTCGCGATCGCCGATCATTTCGAACCAGCGGCGTACGTTCGGGTAGTCGTCGATATTCACGCCCTGCGTTTCGGCGCTGCGCAGCCACGGCCAGGTCGCGATATCGGCAATGGAATAGTCGTTGCCGGCAAGGAACTTGAAGTCGGCCAGGCGGCGATCCATGACCCCGTAGATGCGATTGGCTTCGTTCTCGTAACGCTTGATGGCGTATTCGATCTTCTCTGGCGCGTACTTGTTGAAGTGATGCGCCTGGCCGAGCATGGGGCCGACGCTGGCCATCTGGAACATGAGCCATTGCATGACGTCGTTACGCTTGACCGTATCGGTCGGTAGCAGACGGCCGGTCTTTTCGGCCAGATAGATGAGCATGGCGCCCGATTCGAACAGGGCATACGGCTTACCATTGGGGCCGTCCTGATCGACCATGGCCGGGATCTTGTTGTTTGGGCTGATCTTGAGGAATTCTTCGCCGAACTGGTCGCCCTTGCCGATGTTGATCGGGTGGGCGGTGTATTCGAGGCCCATTTCCTCGAGCGCGATATGGATCTTGTGGCCGTTGGGGGTAGTCCAGGTATAGAGATCAATCATGAACGATCCTTCGTCTTTCGACGTATGCTTGTATTCGCTTTATACAGCCTGACGTTGTAGGGCATTGATGGTTATTCAAGAGGCGCGCCGCCGATCGGCTGGGTCGCGCGACACAGGAGCAGTACATGAAGATACTTGTCGCAGGTTCCCACGGGCAGATCGGCCAGCGGTTGATCCAGGCCATTGCCGAAAGCGACCACACGTCGGTGGCCATGATCCGCAGCGCCGGCCAGGCGCCGGAAATGACCAGCCTGGGCGCCCATGAAACAGTGATCGCCGATCTGGAGGATGATTGCAGCGACGCGCTGGCCAACGTGGATATCGTGATCTTCACCGCCGGTTCCGGCGGCCATACGCCGCCCGAGAAAACCGAAGACGTGGACCGCAACGGGGCGATTTCGCTGATCGATCAGGCCGTGGCAAACGGCGTACAGCGTTTCATCATGGTGTCGTCGATAAACGCCGACACGCCCGAAAACGGCCCGGAGGCAATGCAGCACTATTTCGCAGCCAAGAAAGCTGCGGACGATCGTCTGCGTGCGGCGGGGCTGGATTACACCATAGTACGGCCCGGCAAACTCACCAACGATCCCGGCACGGGCAAGATCGAGCTGGCCGAATCACTGGGCCGTTACGGCGATATCACCCGCGACGACGTCGCCGCCCTGCTGCTTGCGCTGGTCGATGCGCCGGCGTCCTATAACCGCACGCTCGAAGTGCTGGCGGGCGATACGCCGATCGCCGAGGCCATCGAATCCCTGCAAGGGCTATGAGCGAGACGTCGAACGAACGCCCCACTCGGCTGATGTTCGACGCCGACACGGCCGTCGCCCATCTGCGCGCGGTCGATCCGACGCTGGGCGCATTAATGGATCGCTGCGAGCCATTTGCGCCGTCGACCACGGCAGCGCCGGATGTCTTTCATTCGCTGGTGCGGGCAATCGTCTACCAGCAGCTATCCGGCAAGGCGGCCGGCACGATCCACCGTCGCCTGCTGGACGCGCTGGGCGGCGGCGATGCGCCCGGCGCCCAGCGCATCGCAGATGCCGACGACACCACCCTCCGAGCTGCCGGCCTGTCGCAGAACAAGATGCTCAGCCTGCAGGCGCTCGCAGCCGCCCAGCTGGCCGGCGAACTGCCCGACGAATCCCGCCTCGAAGACTACGACGACGCCGAGTTGATCGAGCGCTATTCCGCCATTCGCGGCATCGGCCGATGGACCGTGGAAATGCTGCTGCTGTTCCACCTCGGCCGGCCGGACGTGATGCCCATTCATGATCTTGGCGTACGCAAGGGCTATGCGATCACCTACGGGCGCGAGGAACTGCCCAAACCCAAGCAGCTGGAACGCGAATGCGAGGTCTGGCGGCCGTATCGGTCGGTGGGGAGTTGGTTCATGTGGCGGGCTACGGAGTTGTAGGTTTGGGGTGATTGGGCTGTTGTGGCCATGCTTCGAGCTAAACCTGAAGCCTGAATCCGCCTGCATCGTCGATTCAGATTACGAATGCTTCGGGCGCCTTAGGCTTTTGACACCCAGGATTTTGGCTACCCTTTGGTTTCGCGCTGCAACGCGACCCACTTTCGTTTACTAGGCCGCAGCGAAAGTGGGCAAAGAAAAAGACGCCCGGGCTACGCGTCGTCGCGAAGCGCGCCGAACCGCTGCCAACTCGTTAACACGTTCTCGTTCCGAAAGGATGCGGCCAGAACTCGGATCGCTTTCGCGATGCTCAAACATGCTAAGCGGACCGGCGCGGTTCGCCGGACACCCTTCGGCACTGCGGTTCTCGATCGCCCCATAGGCGGCCAAATACAGGCAGGTTAGCCCGTACTGCTGCGTCGATACAGCTATGAACTTGAAACTAGCACCGTGGCTACGTTCTTGTCGGCTTACGCTTCGCTAGGCCGACCTACGAAAATCGTGACCTTGAGCGAGCGGTAGCGACGCTTGTCTGTATTCGGGTCCCTTGGGCGTAGCGCCGAGCAGCGCGGAGCGCGAGCGGAAAAGACGGCCGGATGTTTGAGCGCCAGCGAGTTTCCGGCCGTCCCGCTCGCGCTTCGCGATGGGAGGGCATCGGCGCGCAGCGCCGACGCAAGACAGGGTGCCCTTCTCTTGGTTACTTCTCTTGGGCAAGCAAGAGAAGTAACTCGCACAGCAGTGCGAAACCCCAAGTCCAAATTTACCTGCCCAGTTGATCCAGAACTCTAGAGATGCCGGCCATCGTCCGCTCAAAACTCAAGAGCCCGACAATGCCACCGCCCGCTCAGCAGCCACACGAATAGCTTCCCAATCACCGGCCGCCACCGCACCAGCAGACACAAGCCAACTCCCACCCACACAGGGCACACAATCCAACGCCAGATAATCCCCGGCGGTGTCTTCCTTGACCCCCCCGGTCGGGCAGAACACCAGTTCGGGGAATACGCTGGCAAACGCCTTGATCGCGGCCGGCCCGCCGACGACCGACGCGGGAAACAGCTTCGTAGCGGTCACGCCGTGACGCTTGAGATGGGCGATCTCGCTGACCGTCTGCGCGCCGGGCAGATAGGCAATATCGCGGGCCTGCGCGACTGCGTTCACCTCGTCGGCAATGCCGGGCGAAACCATGAATTCAGCGCCGGCAGCGATGGCCTGTTCGGCCTGGGCGGACGTCCAGACCGTGCCGGCGCCGACGCAAATATCATCGACCTGTTGGGCGATCGCCTCGATCGCGGCCAGGCCTGCTTCGGTTCGTAGCGTGACCTCGATCACGCGGATACCGCCGGCCACGAGCGCGCGTGCGATTTCGACCGCCGATGCGGCATCGGACACCACCACGACCGGAATCACCGGAGCGATCGCCATCACCTGGCGTGTCTGGTCGTACTTCATTCGGCCAGCTCCTGCTCGGCAACCGTGGTTCGTGTTTCGGTCTGTGCCGGCTGGGCATCGAGCAGCGCACAGGCGCCCTCCTCGGCGGAGCCGACGTTGCGACGAAATACCGCGAACAGCTCACGGCCGAAGCCGAATTCGGTTTCGGGTTTGTCATCGAACGTGGTGGGCTCGCGCGCCTCGAGTTCGGCGTCGTCCACTTCCACACGCAGTTCGCCGGCTTCGGCGTCCAGCGCGATCATGTCGCCATCGCGAATGCGGCCGATCAGGCCGCCGAGGCGGGCTTCCGGCGTGATCTGGATCGCGGCCGGAATCTTGCCGGAGGCGCCGGACATACGTCCGTCGGTGATGAGCGCGACCTGATAGCCCTTGTCCTGCAGTACGCCGAGCGAGGGCGTGAGCTTGTGCAGCTCGGGCATGCCGTTGCCGCGCGGGCCCTGATTGATGACGACGATGGCCGTGTCCTGTTCCAGCTCGCCGGCCTGATAGGCCTCGAGCACGTGCTCCTGGCTGGGGAAGACCCGCGCCGGTGCATGGATGGTGCGGTGCTGTTTCTCGACCGCCGATATCTTGATGATGCCGCGCCCGAGATTGCCGGTGAGCACACGCAGCCCGCCAGTGGCCGCGAACGGCTCGGCCACACCGCGCAGCACGTCGGTATCGTGGCTTTGTTCTGCGCCCTCGCGCCAGACCAGCTCGTCGCCGTCGAGAAACGGCTCCTGCGTATAGCGATGCAGGCCGTCGCCGACCACGGTCGAGACATCGTCGTGCAGCAAACCGGCAGCCAGCAGTTCGCGGATCATGAACTGAATGCCGCCGGCCGCGGCGAAGTGGTTCACGTCGGCCACGCCGTTCGGGTACACCCGGGCCATGAGCGGAACCACCGCCGATATCTCGGCAAAATCGGTCCAGTCGATCTTGACGCCCGCGGACCGTGCCATGGCCACGATATGCATGGTGTGGTTGGTCGAGCCGCCCGAGGCCAACAGCCCGACGATGCCGTTGATAACGGCCTTTTCATCCACGATGCGCCCGATCGGGCGATAGTCTTCGGAGAGTTCGGTGATGCCCACTACGCGCTTCGCGGCCGCCGCGGTGAGCGCCTCGCGCAGCGGCGTGTTCGGGTTGATGAACGATGCGCCGGGCAGGTGGAGGCCCATGAATTCCATGAGCAGCTGATTGGAATTGGCGGTGCCGTAGAACGTACAGGTGCCCGGCGAGTGGTAGGACATGGACTCGGCCTTGAGCAACTCGTCGCGGTCGATTTCACCGGCAGCAAAGCGCTGGCGCACTTCCGACTTGATCTTGTTCGACAGCCCCGAGGTCATCGGTCCGCCGGGTACGAAGATCACCGGCAGATGACCAAACGACAGCGCGCCGATCATCAGGCCCGGCACGATCTTGTCGCATACGCCCAGACAGAGCGCGCCGTCGAACATGTTGTGGGTGAGTGCAATCGCGGTGGCCATGGCGATGGTATCGCGCGAGAACAACGACAGCTCCATGCCGGGCTGGCCCTGGGTCACACCATCGCACATCGCGGGCACGCCGCCGGCGAACTGGGCCACGCCGCCGGCAGCCCAGGCGGCCTTTTTGATAATCGGCGGAAAATCGCCCAGCGGCTGATGCGCCGAGAGCATTTCGTTATAGGCCGACACGATCGCCACGTTCGGCCGCTGGGCACCGGCGAGCGCGTCCTTGCCCGGCTTGTCCTCCACCGCAAAACCGTGGGCGAGATTGCCGCAGGAGAGCTTGCCGCGATGCGGGCCCACGCTCTGGGCATGGTCGATCTTGGCCAGATACGTCGCGCGGGTATCGCGGCTGCGGGCGATAACGCGCTGGGTTACGGCGTCGATAACGGAATGCAGACTCATGGCTTGTCGCTCCTGCGGGCATGCGGCCCGCCTCTAGTCGGACCAGTACACGTCAACGGGTACGTGGCCCTGATGGATCACGCCGCGAACGGGGTATTCCACCGCCGGGCCGGCCTCGCAGGCCGCGTCGTACACGCGCCGCTTGGCCGCGCCAAAAAACAGCAGATACAGCGAGCGCGTGGCCAGCAGCCGGTTCAGGCTCAGGCTGATGCGTGCCGGGCCATCGCCCTCGCGTTCGGGCACCACGCATTCTGCGTCGCTCGTCATGCAGGCTTCGATATTCACGGCGTCCGGAAACAGCGAGGCGGTATGGCCATCCTCGCCCATGCCGAGCACCACGGCATCGAACGGGCGCGGCAGCTGTGCCAGCTCGGCATCGAGTTCGGACTGCGCAGCCGTCGGCGCCGGCTTGTCGCGATACAGCCCGAACAGCCGGGCCGCGTTGCCCGGCCCATAAAGCAGATGTTCGCGCAGCGCGGCCTCGTTGCTCTCGGGCTGATCGGGCGCGACCCAGCGTTCATCGCTGGGCACAACGGTCACCCGCGACCAGTCGAGTTCGATGAGTGCGAGTCTTTCGAACAGATCGATCGGCGAAGACCCACCGCTGAGCACGAGCGTGGCCCGGCCGTTATTGGCAATACCCTCGCGCAGCTGTGCCGCCAGCGCATCGGCCAGGGCCTGGGCACAGGCACCGCGATCGGAAAATGTGTTGAAGCGAGGCATGGCTATTCCGGTTGGGCCCAACGGCGGTCGTCGCGATCGAGCAGTACGAAGGAATCGGTCGGCCCCCAGCTGCCGGCCATGTATTCGTGGGTGCGCACACCGCGCGTATGCCAGCTGTCGATAATGCGATCGATCCAGCGCCAGGCGGTTTCGATTTCGTCGCGACGCATGAACAGCGCCGGGTTACCGCGCAGCACTTCCATCAATAATCGCTCGTAGGCGTCCGGATAAGTGACGGAAAACGCATCGGGGAAATTCAGGTTCAGCGGCAACGAGCGCATACGAAAACCGCCCGGCCCCGGCTCCTTGGTCATCAGCGTGAGCTGTACGCCCTCTTCCGGCTGCAGGCTGAGTACGAGCCGATTGGGCGTAAGCGGCTGCTCGCCGAAAATGGAATGCGGCACCGGCTTGAATTGGAACACGATCTCGGAAAGCTTGCGGGCCATGCGCTTGCCGGTACGCAGATAGAACGGGGTGCCGTTCCAGCGCCAGTTGTCGATTTCGGCCTTGATGGCAACAAACGTTTCCGTGTCCTGCTCGGCGGTGTTGTTGTCGGGGTTTTCGCCCTCTTCGCGGTAGCCCGGCACCGGCTCGCCGCCAACGATGCCGGCGGTATAGCGCCCGCGTACGGTCACACGATTGACCACTTCGCGGGTGATGGGCTTGAGTGCCCGCAGCACCTTGATCTTTTCGTTGCGGATATCGTCGTGGTGCATGCTCGCCGGCGGCTCCATGGCTACCATGCACAACAGCTGAAGCATGTGGTTCTGCACCATGTCGCGCAGCGCGCCGGTGCGGTTGTAGAAGTCGAAGCGCTGGCCCACGCCCAGATTCTCGGCCACCGTGATCTGTACGTGGTCGACCGCGCCGCGTGCCCAGAGCGGCTCGAACAGGGAATTGCCGAAGCGCAGCGCGAGCACGTTCTGGACGGTCTCTTTGCCCAGATAATGGTCGATACGATAGATCTGGGATTCCGCGAATACCGCGCCCACGGCATCGTTGATGTCGCGGGCCGAGTCGAAATCGTGGCCGACCGGCTTTTCCAGCACGATACGCGAGCGGGCGTCGGTCAGACCGGCATGCTGGAGCTGCTGGGCGACGGTGCCGAACAGCGCGGGTGCCGTGGCCAGATAGAACACGCGGCTGCGTTTGTTGTCGGCATCGAGTGCCGCACCCAGGTCGTCCCAGCCGGTATCGGCCTGCATATCCAGCCCGACATGATGCAGACGGGCGGAAAACCGCTGCCAGACCTCGTCCTTGAGTTCCTTGGCGGACAGCTGGGATTCCAGCGTTTCGCGTACCCAGTTCCGATAGGCGTCGCTATCGATATCACCGCGCGATACGGCAACGATCCGGCTGTCGTCGCTGAACTGACCGTCCGCGTCGCGATGAAACAGCGCGGGCAAGAGTTTGCGCTGCGCCAGATCGCCGGTGCCGCCAAAGATTACGAGGTCGAAGGGATCGACCGGGACGAATTCAGCCATCGAAGCACACCGCCTGCCATGAGCACTGGGTCATCATGGCATTTAACGTATGCAACGATTGATCCAATCGTTGAGCTATCGTCGTTTGCGCCCGGCGAGTGGGCGCGCGAGTGCGTGGCGGCAACGCATCGAGCGCGCGCCGAGCAGCCGCGCCGGTGGTTGGCGGCGAGGCCGAACAGCCCCGCCGCTTGCAGTGGTGCGCCTAGCTGCGCACGAGCACCAGCTTGCCGGCGTGGTCGCCGGACTCCATCAGCCGATGTGCTTCCACCGCTTCTTCGAAGGCAAAGGCGCGATCGACGATCGGCTTGAGCTTGCCCGCCTCGAACAGCGGCAGCAGGCGATCGTCGAACATCTGCGCGAGCATGATCTTGCGCTCCAGCGGCAGGCTACGCATGGTCATGGCCACGAGACTCAGGCGACGCATGAGCAGCTTGCCCATATCGATATCGCTCTTGCGCCCGCCGATCAGCCCAATCTGGACCTGACGGCCTTCCGGGCGCAGCGCATCGAGGTTGTCGGCCAAGGCCGGGCCACCCACGAAATCCAGCACCACGTGGGCGCCGCCGGTCTGCTCCTGCACGGCCTTGGCCACACCGTCGCTGCCGTCTTCCAGGCCAAGATCGTAGGCCCTGTCAAAGCCGAGCGACTTGAAGCGCTGCTCCATTTCATCGAGGCGCGCCTGTTTGCGGCTGGTGGCGATGCTGCGCGCGCCCATGGCCTGAATGAGCTGCAGGCCGGCCTGGCCCACGCCCGAGGTTGCGCCGCGTACCAGCGCCCACTGGCCCGGGGCCAGTTCGCCCATCAGGAACAAACCGCGATAGGCGGTGAGAAAGGCTTCCGGCATGGCCGCGGCCTGCTCGAAATCGTAGTGCGGCGGAATGGTGAGCGCTTCGCGTTCGTGCACCACCAGCTGTTCGGCATAGGAGCCGCCGCCGATCAAACCCATCACCCGTTCGCCGACCTTGCGCGCGGTCACGCGATCGCCGACGGCAATGACCTCACCGGCATATTCCAGGCCGGGACGACGTACGTCGAAACCGTTCGGCGGCGGGTAGCCGCCCTTGCGCTGCAATACGTCGGCCTGATTGATGCCGACCGCGCGCACGTCGACCAGAATCTCGTCCGGCCCCGGCTCGGGGGCGTCTATCGTCTTGAGTTCGAGCGCTTCCGGGGCGCCCGGTTCTTCTACCAACCATGCCCGCATGGGGATCTCCTGAAATCGAGTTTTATCAACCCGGCACAGGATATAGATAATTCCGCGCGTTGATGAACCCGCCGCGTCTACCCCGACGCCGGGCCGGTCATCCCGTATCGCTTAGCCGTGCGACAGGTTCAAGCCAATCACGCCGACAAGCACCAGCGCGATGCAGGCGACGCGCCATGCGCTCATCGGCTCGTGGAACAGGACCACGCCGATGATCGTGATCAGCACCGTGCCCAGCCCGGCCCATATCGCATAGGCGACGCTGACCTGCAGATGGCGCAGCGCCAGCGTCAGACAAGTGAAGGAAGCGACATAAAACACCACGATGCCAAGCGACGGCCACAGCCGCGTAAACCCTTCGGATAGCTTCATGCAGGTGGTGCCGATCACCTCGAACAGAATGGCGAATGCCAGCAGCAGCGCGCCTTGGCTCATATCGGATTGTCCTTGACCGAAATAACGAGGGCGCCGGCGACGATACGCGCGTGGCTTACAGACACGCCGCGCCGCAGCATTGCCGCGTGGTGATGCACATCGAAAACCCGGCACGGATTCAGCCGCGATTCGTAAACGCTGCGTCAGAGTACCGGGGCCATGAGGCTGTCGCCAACGTCGATCGCGCTGCGCCGACGACCGCCGTCGCCTGTTTTGGTTACACTGAATATCGAGATTTTCGGATAGACCGGCTCGTACAGCGCGGGCCCCATCGGGAGAGAAAGCATGACCAAGACCTTGAGTTTTATCAGTGCCCTGGCGCTTACCGTGGCCATGAGCGGCTGTGCCAACTGGAGCTCCGGCGATACCGGCACCGTGCTCGGCGGCATTGCCGGCGGCGCAGCCGGTTCGCAGATCGGCAGCGGCCGCGGCACCACCATTGCCACGGTCGTGGGCACCCTCGCGGGCGCAGCACTTGGCCGTCGCATTGGCGACAACTTCGGCCAGCGCGACCGCCAGCAGTTCGGCAGCGCCCTGGAAACCAACCAGACCGGCAACACGTCGAGCTGGAACAACCCGGATACCAACTCCAACTATTCGGTGACCCCGACCCGCACCTACAACAGCGGCAACCAGCCCTGTCGCGAGTTCACCATGAACGCCAACGTCGACGGCCAGCCGGAAAAGGTCAACGGTACCGCCTGCCGTCAGGCCGACGGCACCTGGAAAGTGCAGTCGTAAACCACGGCCGCAGCGGATCGAAGCCGGGCACTGCCCGGCTTCTTTTTTGTAAGCTGGCGTTTTTGAGCCAAGAGCCCGACGCCCATGCCGCAAGATCGCCCCACTCGACAGGACTATCCCTGGTTCTGCGACATGCCCACCCGCTGGATGGATAACGACGTGTATGGCCACGTCAACAACGTGACTTATTACTCCTACTTCGACACCGCGGCCAACCGCTACCTGATCGAAGTCGGCGGTCTGGACATACACAACGCCCCGGTTGTGGGTTTCGTGGTCGAATCGCGCTGCCAGTACCACGCGCCGGTCGCCTTCCCCGAAAAGCTCGAGGCCGGGCTGGTGGTCAAGCATCTGGGTAACCGATCCACGACCTACGGCATCGGCATTTTTCAGGCCGGTGCCGATACCGCGAGCGCGCACGGCGATTTCGTGCACGTGTTCGTCAATCGCGAAACCAATCGTGCCGAGGCCATTCCGTCGGCCCTGCGCGACGCGCTGGCGGCGATCCATTTACCCGGCGACACGGCCGGATAAACGCCATGAGCTCGGCGACACTCGAAGCCCGCGACTACAGCGCGATCGTCACGAATCCCGATGACGGCGTGGAAATCGCGATCACGGTGATGCAGCCGGCGCTGGCCGCCGGCGCAACCGCGCCGCTGATCCTGCACGGCCACGGTTTTGGCGGCGCACGACTGACCAATCGCCACGAGCGCTCGGTCTATGAAGTGCTCTCCGGCGGCATCCTGCCCTCGACCGAGGCCGCACGGCGCGCCGCGAACGACGGCTATTTCGTGATCAGTTTCGACCAGCGCGGCTTCGGCGATTCCGGCGGCTGCGTGGAAATCATGAACCCCGAGGTCGAGGGCGTGGATATCAGCGCCATTCTCGACTGGGCCGAAAACGACATGCCCGAGCGCGAGCGCCTGGCCTATCGCAACGGCGCTCCGATCATCGGTGGCCTGGGCCTGTCCTATGGCGGCGGTTTCCAGCTCATCGGCGCCTGTATCGATGACCGCTTCGACGCGCTCGTGCCCACCGCGACCTGGTACGACCTCAGCTATAGCCTGGCACCGGATAACGTGGTCAAAACCGCCTGGGGCGCGGCCCTGGTGGCCCTGGGCATCCCCACCTCAGGCGTACGCCTGGATCCGCTGCTCTATCGGGCGCTGGCCGAGGGTCTGGCCTCGACGCTGACCGGCCGTGGCCTGTCCCAGACCGTGATCGACCGGCTCTACAACAGCAGCCCGGCCTCGTTCTATGACGGGCATATCGCCCGCGATGGCCAACGCGAACCCTGCCAAACCCGCCGCACGCCGAACGTCGACGTGCTGCTGGTCCAGGGCGTGGGCGACACCCTGTTCAACCTCAACGAAGCCGCAGCCAATGCCGCTGCCCTGCGCGCGGCCGGCAACGACGTGCATCTGATCGCCATGCAGTACGGCCACAGCCTGCCGTTCCTGCAGGATATCGATCGTATCGCCTACCAGACCGATGCCAGCCTGCGTATCGACGACGACTATATCGACACCAGCGAACTCGAGCTGGCCTATCTGGACTGGAAGCTCAAAGGCAAGACGCCGGCCCGCGACGTGCCCCGTAACATGATCGTGCTCGACGACGAAACGAGCCTGTTCTTTGATACGCTGCCCGTGGGCACCGGTGAAGCCGGCCCCACGGTGGAATTCGCCGGTCAGGCCACGACCGGCGGGCTCGATCTGCTGCTGGGCATCGTGCGCCGCCAGAGCGTATCGCGGCTGTGGTCGCTCACCACGGGCACGGCCGGCAACGCCTGGACGGCCATCAAGCGCGTGTTCGACCGCGACAAGCCTGCAAGCGGCGACGAAACCGCGCTCGTCGCACGGCTCGTCAACGCCCTGCCCTCGGATCATCTCGACGAACTGGCCAGCGGCGGCAGCTTCATCGAGCTGATGACCGTCGATGCCGAAAATCAGGCGATCGCCGGGATCCCCCAGATCGATATCGACATCAGCGGCAGCGACCGCAATCCGATCGCATTCGTCGGACTCGGGGTGAAGCGGGCCGGCCATGCCACCACGGTGCTGCTCAATAAGCAGGTGCGTCCGATCCGCGGCGGCGGCCGGCGCGAACTCGATCTCAACGGCGTAAGCCATCGCCTGCATGCCGGGGATAGACTGGGTCTGCTGGTGTACGGCTATCATCCCCAGTATCTGGCAAGTTTTTCTGCGATTCCGGGCCGAATTGACGTTAAAGGACGCATCGCACTGCCGATCGTCGACGTAGTTTGACCCGCCCGCCTCACGATCGCGCAAGGAATCGTTCATGCGTTTAATCATCGAAAAGGAGTCCGCATGAGTGTGCTTGCGGCGTTTGGCATAGGGCTGGCAACGGCCGCGATACTGCTTACCCTGGTATGGATCATCCAGCTGTTCACCCGCAATGCCGGACTGGTGGATGTCGTATGGTCGGCGGCGGTCGGCCTGATCGCTGCCGAATATGCCCTGCTCGGCGATGCGCCGGCACCCGCACGCATTCTGCTGGCCGCGCTGGCACTAACCTGGGCGCTGCGCCTGGCCGGCTATCTGGCCAAACGCATGCGCGGTGCCCCCGAGGATTCGCGCTATGCCGCGGCCCGTGAGGCCTGGGGCAAGAAAGCCGACCTCTACATGCTCGGCTTCTTTCTGTTTCAGGCGGTGGCAGCTTCGATTCTTTCGATACCGTTTCTGGTCGTGGCCTATATGCCCGAGGCGCCGTCGCTCGGCGTCGCGCTGGCCGCCATCGCGGTATGGTTCGTTTCCGTGGTGGGGGAAGGCACGGCAGATGCCCAGCTGCACCGCTTCAAGCAAAAGCCGGAAAACCGCGGCAAGGTGTGCGCCGAGGGGCTTTGGCGCTATTCTCGACACCCGAACTATTTTTTCGAATCGCTGCACTGGGTGACCTACGTGGTGCTTGCCATCGGCGCGCCATACTGGTGGGCGACACTGGCCAGCCCGGTGATCATGGCCTGGCTTTTGCTGCGGGTCTCGGGGATTCCCACAATCGAAAACAAGCAGGCGTCGGAAAAACGCGAAGGCCATGACGAATACGTGCGTCGTACAAGTGCGTTCATTCCCTGGCCGCCAAAAAAATAATCGCACGATCAAGGAGAACGTTGTTGAGTAGTCTGGCGATAGATTGGTGTGAACGTGGCCTCGTGCCGGACCCGATTGCCCGCGTGGGCATGCGTCGGCTCATCGGCAGCCGGCTGACCAGCCGCGAGGCGCGCGATCCGGAATGGCGCAGCAATCATATGCGCCGTTTTCTCGAGCGCGCCTCGACCGGGCCCATCGCCCAGCACACCGAGGACGCCCAC
>NZ_CAXGSH010000019.1:0-43813 GCF_964012375.1 uncultured Salinisphaera sp. | reverse complement strand
GCGGCCTTTTGGGACTCAAACGCGACCGTGGATGAATAGATCAGAGGTTCCTTAGCAACAAAGGCCGCGTCATCCGACGCGGCCTTTTTCATGCGTACAGCAATGGCGATTGCCGCTGTATCTAGTGCCGGTATCGAGGGTCGACGATCTGCAGCCGGGCCATGCGCCGATAGACGGTCGAACGGGCGACGGATAGATCACGCGCCACCTGCGCAATATTCCAGTCCTGCTCGCGCAGATGGGCGAGCAGGCGTTCACGCGGTGTCTCGGTTTGTTCGTCGGCGGGCGGCGTGACTCGCTCGTCGGTCAGCACGGCCGTATCGGTCGTCGCCAGCGAGGCCGGCAGGTCGGCCATATCGATGCCGTCGTCGTCGGCCAGCGCGAGCGCGAAGCGCAGCACGTTACGCAGCTCGCGTATGTTGCCGGGCCAGTCGTGGGCGAGCAGACGCTCGCGTACCTCCGGCTTGAGGCGGGCGCGGCACCCCAGCGCCTCGGCTTCGTTTTCAAGCAGGCGGTCGATCAGCCAGTCGACGTCGCTGCGTTGGCGCAGCGCAGGCAGGGATAGCGTGCCGCCGGCCAGGCGGTAGTAGAGGTCTTCGCGAAAGCTCCCCGCCGCGATCAGCGTGGTGAGATCGCGATGGGTCGCGGTAATGAAGCGCACGTCGAGCGCAATCGGCGTATCGCTGCCCAGCGGCAATACTTCGCGTTCGGCCAGCACCCGTAGCAGGCGTGTCTGTAGCGCCACCGGCATGTCGCCGATCTCGTCCAGGAACAGGGTGCCGCCTTGTGCCTGTTGCAGCAGGCCCTTCATGCCCTGCTGGCGTGCGCCGGTAAACGTGCCGGGGGCGTAGCCGAACAGCTCGCTTTCGATCAGCGACTCGGGCAGGGCGGCGCAGTTGATAGCGACGAACGCAGCGTTCGAGCGGTCGCTGGCTGCGTGCAGTGCGCGAGCGAGCACTTCCTTGCCGGAGCCGGTTTCACCCTGGATAAGCAGGTCGATGGGCTTGCTCGCCAGGCGCGTCGCCTGGGCAATCAGGCGCTGCATTGTGGCGTCGTTGCCCGCGATGGCCTGTAGCGCGCCGGCGCGTGCATTTGTCCGAGCTGCGCGCCCGCGCGTGGCAGCGCGGCGCGGCTGCGACATCGCCGCATGGAAGTTGTCGTCGCTCCAGCTGCGAATACGTACGCTGTCCTGGCGTTTTTTAAGTGCGTGTACACGCGCGTTGCCATCGCGGAAGAACGCGCCGATCCCGTGGCCTACCGGGTCTTGACCGCTGGGTGGCTGAAGTATCTGACGTGCGCCGGTGTTCGCGCCCACGATCAGGCCGTCGTCGTCGAGCGCGAGGATCAGGTCGGCATGATTGTCCACGAACGCCGCATTGCGGCCCAGGCGTAGTAGCCAGTGATCGCTAAAGTGATGGCTGAAATAGCTATCTTCGATCAGACGGGCATACAGCGAAGTCAGATGCCAGGCCAGCTGCTGGCCGGCGCGCGCGCCCGGCACCGACAACGCGGATATATCCAGTACCGCAGCGACACGACCATAGGGATCATGGAGAGGGGCCGCAGTACAGCTCAGATCGAGATGGCCGGCATAGAAATGATCGGTTCGATGGCAGGTCAGCGTTTGCTGCTCGGCAATACAGGTGCCAATGCCGTTGGTCCCGACCACGCTTTCATTCCAGACGGTACCCGCACGCAACCCGGCCGCCCGCAGAGCCGGGTCGGCGCGCTCGTCGCTGCGGCATTCCAGCGTAATGCCGTCGCTGTCGGCCAGCATGGTGGTATAGCCCTGACCCGCGATATGGCCGTACAGCTGGTCCATTCCGGTACGGGCGATATCCAGATATTCGCCCAGTCGCTGTCGGCGCTGTTGCAGATCGCCTGCGCTTACCTGGCGGATGCCGGGGTTGTGCTCGGGCTCCAGGCCATATTCTTGCGCGCACCGCAGCCACGACTGGCGAATCAGTCGCTCACCGCTTTCTTGGGCCATGGCATGGCCGGAGTCAATAACCCGGCGAACGGTTTCGCTGTGCGGCTGTGTCATCTCGGCATCTCGCCCACGGCTTGCGATTGAGTGGCCCACTATTGCGGGCATCGGCGCCGGCTGCAACCGCTATACGCGAGTCTGTCAGCCCTCGGTCAGCGCCCGCTCGACGAAGTCGAGCCGGTCCTGGCCGAAGAACAGTTCGCCGTCCACGATAAAGCTCGGCGCCCCGAAGATGCCCAGGCTTACGGCGGCGGCGGTGGCATCGTTGAGCGCCTGCTTGGTCGTGCTGTCTTCGATTTGAGCCTCGAAGTTGGCGATGTCCAGACCGGCTTCGGTGAGCGTCGACTTCAGTTCATGGCTGTCGCCGAGGTTGCGGTTGTCTGCCCAAAGCGCATGGAAGATCGCGCTGACGTAAGGCTCGAAATTGGGCGTGCCCAGATACGCAATCGCGCCGCGCATCAGCGGCAGGGTGTTGATCGGGAAGGCGTCGTTGCGCTGGAAATCGATATCGTAGCGGTCGACGAAGCGCTGCATGTCCTGCCACAGGTATTCGCGTTTGGGCGCGCATTCGATCAGCGCCGGCGACTGGTTGTGGGTCGCCTTGAACACCGCGCCCAGCAGCATCGGGCGCCATACCAGTCGTGCGCCCGTGCGTTCGAGCACGCCGGGCAGCCGCACGTAGGCGAAATAGGCATTGGGGCTGCCGAAATCGAAGAAGAATTCCAGCGTCTTGTTAGCGTGTTGCTCGGCCATGGTCATATCTCTTTATGTTTATGGGTATCCACGGCCTCGTATCGGCTTGCGATCGCCGCCTGGCGGCCGTTGCCAGCATATGCCGCAGCCAGAATGCCGAATTTCGGTCCTGTCGCCTATCGGTACGACGTATTACCGCTTAAAAAAGATACCGATACGCCAGCTTTTCGTCCTTGCGCGGCCCCGTAATCGACCAGCCCAGCTCGAAGCCGTGCTCGACGAGTCGCAGGCGCGCGTCGTAGCGATCCTCGCCGCAGAGGTGGCGTTCGGCCGCGATGAGTTTGTCGGGGGCGGCCGCCACGAGATCGAATAACCACACGGCGGCCTCGCAGCCGAAACGCTCGTGCCACAACGCGATACGGTCGTCGTGAACAACCCATCGATAGACGTTTCGAAAAGACAGCGCCGTGCCGGTGGCAGCGGGCGTGAATTGGCCGCTCTCGTGAAAGCGCAGGCCGTCTGCGTCGACGCTCACGGCCACCTCGGCCTCGCCGTGGCCGGCCCAGCCGGTGTGCGAACCCGGGCCGGGTTCGGCTTCAAAGCGCAGCCGACGAATATCCGCCAGGCGCGAATGCAGTTCTATAATCGCGGTTTTTCCGACGTTGTACGGAGCAGATCGAGGCATGGGGATACTGGTTGGCGTAACCGGGCTTTGGGCGTTTTCGTTCAGTCTGATCGGTGTCTATCTGTCCGGCCAGGTCGATGCCACCTTTGCCGTGCTCACGCGCATCACGCTCGCGCTGCTGGTGTTCGCGCCCATGATGCGCCTGCGCGGGTTGGGCTGGCGACTGGCCACGGGATTGATGGCCGTAGGCGCGGTCGAACTGGGTTTGATGTATTTCTTTTTCTACCAGTCTTTCCTCTGGCTCTCCGTGCCCGAGGTACTGCTGTTCACCATCTTCACGCCCATTTATATCTCCTTGCTCGAGGACGCGCTCGAGCGCCGCTTCGACAGCCGCTGTCTGCTCGCCGCCCTCGGCGCGGTGGCCGGTGCCGCCGTGATTCGCTACCAGCCCATCAGCGCCGACTACTGGCACGGCTTTCTGATCGTGCAGGGGGCAAATCTGTGTTTTGCCGCCGGCCAGGTGGGTTATCGACGCCTGCATCTGGCGTTGCCCCCTGAGTTGCCACGGCGTGCATTGTTTGGCTGGTTCTTCGCCGGCGCCTGGCCGTTGTCGCTGCTGCTGTTCTGTCTGCTGGGCGATGCCGACGCGCTGCCCGGCACGTCGCTGCAGTGGGGCGTGCTGCTATGGCTTGGCCTGGGCGCTTCGGGGTTTGGCTTCTATGCCTGGAATATCGGCGCCACCCGCGTGAATGCGGCCACCCTGGCGGTGATGAACAACGCCCTCATACCGGCCGGGCTGGCGGTGAACCTGCTGCTGTGGAACCACGACGCGGATCTGTTGCGCCTGGCGGCCGGCGCCGCGATCATCGTGCTGGCATTGTGGCTGAGTCGGCGCGGACAGACGGCGCGCGCTTGATCCGCGCCGATGCTTCAGCCCGGCGGCCGTGCGCGCTGGGCGATTCCGGTCGCCGCGTGGACGTGCTCGGGCGGGCTTTCCAATCCCGCGGTGCGGGTGGCAATGACTTGCAAGGCGGCCAGCCAGACCAGCGGCACGATCTCGATGAAGATGCGCTGTTCGACCATGCGGCCCACCACGATCGCCACCAGTGCCAGAGGGAGGGCGAAGAACAGCAGGCTCATCGCCAGCCGCCGGTCGAGATAGCGGTGCCAGAGCAGCACCGGCAAATACAGAGCGGCCGTGAACCGGGCCATGTAGGTAACCAGATACAACGGGTTCGATAGCGCCTCGAGGTTGTAGAGCAGGTGAAACTCGTAGGCGGTGTTGCCCATATGCGCGTTGGGGTTGGTGTTGCCCGCGAACAGCGCGGTCAGCGGTAGCTGGATGGCCAGAAATACGGCCGCCTGGGCTGCCACCATCAGCGCATTACGCCGCCAGCCCACCACCGGCCACAGCACCAGAGCGAACGCCGGCACCAGGAACAGCGTGGTTTCGCGATTGAGGGTGGCCAGGGCGAATACCGCCAGGTACAGCGCAAAGCTGCGTAGATCGGGGGTCCGGGTCAGGCGCACCATCAACAGAATCAGCGCCAGCGTGAACATCGCGGCCGGCAGATCGTAAACGTAGTAGAAGATTGCCCGCGGTTCCCAGCCGCCGATATCCAGCGGCGAGCCGTCCGACGACAGGGCAGCGGCCATCTGAAGATCGGGTGCGATCAGGTGCAGCAACATGGGCACCAGCACGGTGAAGGCCAGCAGACGGCGTACCGGCTCGCTGCGCCCGACGTTGAATACCACCAGGGCGCGGTAGGCCAGGGCGATCAGCAGCATCCAGCCCGCGACTTCCATGAGTGCGAACAGCAGGGTTTCGCCCACGGGGGCAACCTGCTGGATCGCGGCCGCGATCGCCGGCAGCAGCACCCGGTGCTGAAAGGGCTCGACGGCTTCGAAATGCACCAGCTGCTTGAAGGTCGTGAGTTCGAACGGGCGCGTCGTGGTCAGGCGCAGACAGCTCAGAAACAGGGCCAGAAAAAGGCTGGCCAGCCACCATGCACACCGTTCGGCGGTGGTTGCATGATAAGCGTTGGGCGCAGACAGCACAGGCGGCGACATACCAAACCTCGGGACGGAAAGTATAGAAAAGCGCGACTTACGACATCGTCTGAAAACCGCGAAGCGCGATCCGCCCCTCGTGCCAAATCGCTGCAACAATCTAGCAGATCGCTGGATTGCTGCGCGCTGTTGGCGTCGGCGAACTGCTAAGGTCGGCCCTATGCTAAAAGCCGGATGCCGGCAGCGTAAAATTTTCGTTAAGGACACCGTGACATGCAAGCAGCCGTACTGCGCAAACCGGGCGGATTGGATCGCATCGAAACGACTGCGCTGGAACCGCGCTCGCCGCAGGCCGGCGAGGTCTGTGTGCGCATCGCCGCCAGCTCGCTGAATTTCCACGACTATGCCGTAGCCAACGGCAGTATCGCCGTGCCCGACGGCCGGGTGCTGATGTCCGACGGCGCGGGCGAAGTGGTGGAAGCCGGCGCCGAGGTAAGCGAGTTCGCCGTGGGTGATCAGGTGGTATCGACTTTCTTTCCGAACTGGCAGGACGGTGCCATCACGCCGGCCAAACGCCAGGGCACGCCGGGCGACAGCGGCGAGGGCATGGCCGCCGAATATGTCACCGCCCCGGTGACGGCATTCACCCGTACACCGACGGGCTACAGCGCGCAGCAGGCGGCCACGCTGCCCTGTGCCGCGCTCACCGCGTGGCGCGCGCTGATGGTCGAGGCGCGCATCAAACCCGGCGATACCGTTTTGACCATGGGCACCGGCGGCGTGTCGATCTTCGCGCTGCAGTTCGCACGCGCGGCCGGGGCACGGGTGATCGCGACTTCCAGCTCGAACGCCAAACTCGAACGCCTGCGCGCGCTGGGCGCCGACGCCACAATCAACTACGTGGAGAATCCCGACTGGGGCAAGGCCGTGAAGGAACTGGCCGACGGGCGCGGCGTCGATGCCGTGGTGGAAATCGGCGGGCCGGGCACGCTCGCCCAGTCGATCGCCGCCTGTCGCATGGGCGGGCATATCAGCCTTATCGGCGTACTCACCGGCCTGGCTGGCAAGGTGCCCACGGCGGCGTTCTTCTATTCCAACCTCAACATGACCGGTATCACCGTCGGCAGCCGTGCCCAGCAGCAGGACATGGTGCGGGCGATCGAGGCCAGCGGGATCGAGCCGGTCATCGACCGCTGCTTTGCCCTGGATGAACTGGCGCAGGCATTCCGCTATCAGGAAAGCGGCCAGCATTTCGGCAAGATCGGTATTACCATCTAAGCCATTGCAGAGTATCGAGCCGCGCGCATGAGCCCCACCGAATCTGTCGACCGTTCGCCGTTCCGTGTGACCGTGCTCGCCACCGGCGGCACGCTCGAGAAAAGCTACGATGCACGCTCGGGCCAGTTGTCACTGGCCGAGCCGGTGATCGACGACCTGCTGGGCCGTCTCGACATGCCCGATGTGGCGGTCCGGGTCGAACGACTCATGGCCAAGGATTCGCTCGACATGACCGACGCCGACCGCCATGCGATCGTGGCTGCGGTACAGCGGACATGCGCCGACGAAACGGTCGACGCGGTGGTTGTCACCCACGGCACGGATACGCTGGCCGATACCGCGAGGGCGCTGCATGCAACGCTCTCGCCGACGCTGCCGGTCGTGCTCACCGGCGCCATGCGTCCTTACCGGGTTGCCGCGAGCGACGGGCTGCAGAATGTGGCCCAGGCACTCATGGCCGCACGACTGCTGGCACCGGGCGTGTATGCCGTCATGCACGGACGCGCCATCGCGGCCGATCGCGTATGCAAGGACTACGAACGCCTCACCTTGACGGCGCAGGCGTGAAGGATGCGCGGGTCGTCTAGCCAATACGGCGCCTGGCGCGAGCCCGCCTTGGCGGCCGGCGATATACCGGACAAGGCATGCCACGCGTAGCGCCCACGCTCACCGAGGGCTCGATCGTAGCCGCGCTGTTCTCGCTGGCCGTGCCGATCGTATTCGCCAACCTGCTGCAAACCGCCTACCAGCTTATCGATACGTTCTGGGTCGGCCGGCTCGGCGCGAGCGCGGTCGCTGCGGTGTCGCTGAGTTTTCCGGTGATTTTCTTTCTGATCTCGCTGGGGCTCGGCCTGGCGGTGGCCGGCACCATCCTCGTGGCCCAGTACCAGGGCCGCGGCGACACCGCGATGGTCAATCGGGTCTCTGCCCAGGCCTTGATCGGGGTGGGCGCCGTATCGCTGGTGCTGGCCGTGCTTGGCGTGATCGGCGCGCATGCGGTGGTCGCCTTTCTGGGGGCGGCCGAGGATGTACTGCCGCTGGCCACGGAATATCTGCGCGTGTCGTTCGTTGGCCTGCCGTTTCTGTTTGCCTATGTGATCTTTCAGTCGCTCATGCGCGGGGTGGGTGATGCGCGTACGCCGTTGCTGATCGTCACCGGCACCGTGGCCCTGAACTTCGTGCTCGACCCCTTGTTCATCCTCGGCTGGGGGCCGGTGCCCGGTATGGGCGTAAGCGGCGCCGCGCTGGCCACGGTCGTCACCCAGGGCCTGGCCGCGGTGGTGGGCCTGGCCATGCTGTTTTCCGGGCGCTACGGCATCCGCCTGCGGCGTAGCCATTTAGTGCCCGAGTTCGCTCTGATCTGGCGTTTGCTCAAGCTCGGGCTGCCCGCGGCCGTGGAGCAGTCCACCCGCGCGCTCGGGCTGATGCTCATGACGGTGCTGGTGGCCGGCTTTGGCACGATCACGCTCGCGGCCTACGGGATTGGCACGCGCATGCTCAGCTTCGTGATCATCCCGGCGCTGGGCCTGTCGCAGGCCAGCTCTGCGCTGATCGGCCAGAACATCGGCGCCCAGCGTATCGACCGCGCCGAACGCACCGCCTGGCTGAGTGCTGCGATCGGCTTCGTGCTGCTGTCGCTGGTGGGCGTGGTGACGTTCGTGTTCGCACAGCCCATCGTGACACTGTTCGTGCCCGACGCGCCGGCGGTCATCGAAACCGGCAGCCTGTTCGTACGCATCACCGCGCTGGCCTATGGCGTGGTGGGGGCCCAGATCGTGCTCACCGGCGCGTTTCGCGGCTCCGGCAATACGCTGGTGGCCATGGCCATCGCGCTGGTGTCGCAGTGGATGCTGCAGTTTCCGCTGGCCTGGCTGCTGGCCGAGCGCAGCGGGCTGGGCGCGACCGGCATCTGGATTGCCTATCCGATCCAGAACGTGCTCACCGCGCTGATCGTGGTGATCTGGTTTGCGCGCGGCACCTGGAAACATCGCAACGTCATCGAAGAACCCGCGCCGGAAAGCGCGGTGTCGCGCTACCGGCCGGGCAGCGTCACCAACACCACCCTGCGCTAGCTGCCTGTGTGCATGGCAAAGCCGGCGACAGCGCGTAGGCTATGCGGCGAGCCCGCTTTTTCGCGATTCGACGAGACCCGTTCATGAGCCATGCCCTGTCCACCCATTCCAGATCCCATCTGCTGGCCCTGCTCGGGCTTGCCCTGTTCTTTCTGGCCAGCGGCATCGGGCATTTCATGTTCCCGGATTTTTTCCTGGCCATCGTGCCGGACTACATCCCCATGCCGGCGTTGATGGTGGCGATCAGCGGCCTGGGCGAGCTGCTGGGCGCGATCGGTATTCTCATGCGGCGTACCCGCCGGCTCGCGGGTTTCGGGCTGCTGCTGCTCACGCTGGCGGTATTCCCCGCCAATATCTACATGGCCCAGAACCCGGAACAGTTCAGCCAGTTCGCACCCTGGCTTTTGTATGCGCGGCTGCCCTTGCAGCTCGTCATCCTGGCATGGATCGCCTACGCCATGCGCCGCGCGCGCAGCGGCTACGGCGATTTCTATTGATCGATTTGAACGCGGCCCGAGCTCAGTGCGAGCGCAGGGCCTCGATCAGCTCATTCTTGTCTTGCCAGCCACGCGCAACGACGCCGGCACGACCCGCGTGCAGCCGATCGGAGGTTCCTACATACCCTCGTCTCGCATCGCTTCGTACTGTTCCGGATCCTTGATGCTGCTGCGATCGTTGTCGTTTTCGGCCATGCTGGTATCCGGGCGTGAATGACGCGTGCAATTCTGGCGCGGCGATGAATGAGGCCAATACGTAGAACGACCCATCCCCGCAGGTAGGCCACGTATTGTCGTGAATCACCGCGTCCGAACCTGCCCCGTCGTCGGTGCGAAGCGCCGGGCCGGGTTGGCTCGCTGGGCTGCGCTGCATGTTGAATTACGCTTCGCAAATCCACCGCCGGGCCTCAAGGCTTCGCCGGGGGGACGCGTAGGTTGGCTTAGGCCGCAGGTCGTCAGCCAACACGGAAGCGCCTGGTAACCGGCGTGAAGCGCCGTGGCCGAATCGACGCCCCGCAGGCCGCGTTCGATGTTGGATTTCCTTGTCTAATCCAATCCACGTACGAGCAAGGCACTGACTAGGAGGTAGCGCCGGGCGTCTGGCATGGTGCGGTCTTTGGCCAACACCGGGAATAACCGAGTGCACGCGCAAGAGCGATGACCATGGGCCCACGTATCCAATATTTCGACGCCAATACCGCCGGCCGCGATTACGCGGTGGGTGATATCCACGGCTGCTTCTACATGCTCGATGCATTGCTCGAGCGGCTGGAGTTCGACGTAGCGAAGGATCGCCTGTTTTCGGTCGGTGATCTGATCGATCGCGGCCCGGACAGCGAGCGCGCCGCCGAATTCATCGATGCGCCCTGGTTTCATGCCATTCGCGGCAATCACGAGCAGATGCTGCTCGATGCGGTCAACCATGGCGGACAGGACCGCGCGCTCTGGCATATGAACGGCGGTGACTGGTTCGATGCCGTCGATGCACGGGCAGCCGATGCGCTGACCGAGCGAGTGCGCCAGCTGCCACTCGCAGCGGCCGTGAATCTGGCCGGCGGCGGGGTGGCCGCGCTGGTGCATGCCAACGTGAGCGACAATAGCTTCGAGCGTACCCGTGCGCTGCTTGAGGCGGGCTCGGCGGATACCCAAGCGCTGTCCATGCTGCTATGGAATCGCGATCGGGCCGACGCGCTCAACGGCCGGGGTTCGGGGCAGATCGCCGTGGACGGCGTCGACGTGATCTATTTCGGGCATACACCCATGCACGAAGCCATGGCCCATGCCAATACGCGCTGGCTGGATACCGGCGCCTTCATGGGCGGGTGGCTGTCGATTGCCGAACTGGGCGTGGCCGGTGAGGTGTGGTCGTTATCGAGCGACCTCGACACGCTTCATAGCGGCTGGCGTTGGGTCTGAAGGCGGCGTCAATCGCCTGATGCATCGTCACCCGGCGCGCTGGCGTCGAACAGGCGGGCGCCGGGCCCGGCCTGGGCGGCGATATCGTCGGGGTTGCGCAACGGGCAGGCCTGCAGCGACAGGCAGCCGCAGCCGATACAGCCGTCGAGTTGATCGCGCAGCTTCGTAAGCTGGTCGATTCGGTCTTCGAGCTGATTTTTCCAGCCGTCCGACAATCGCCGCCAGTCCTCGGCCGACGGGGCATGGCCGTCCGGCAGGGTGGCCAGCGCCCGGCCGATGTCCGCCAGCGGAATACCGACACGCTGGGCCACCTTGATGAGCGCGACTACGCGCAGCACATCGCGGCTGTAGCGACGCTGGTTGCCGGCGTTGCGACGGCTGTGGATGAGGCCCTTGGTTTCGTAAAAGTGCAGCGCCGATATCGCCACGCCGCTGCGCCGGGCGACTTCGCCTACCGATAACGTTTTGCGAAGCGGTATGGACGGGTCCGGGGGCATGCGTGATTTTAGGCCTTGAATGGGCGCCGAGGCCGTGGGTTGAAAAAAACCGCCTGGCACATTGACCTCAAGTTTACTTCAGGTTGCATGCTGGTGCCATTGCTTCGATTTGTTGCACGATCATGGCATCGGCCGTGCATGCACCGTGTACGGCGTTTGTCGAGCCAGGCGTCGGATCAACCAGGGGTTATGACCGATGAAACCGAGTTCATCTGCGGATGCGCAGCAGCGCGAATCTGTAAGCGAGGCGATCGACCTGGGTGCCTATTTCGAACGTATCGGCTACCACGGCCCGTGGGTGCCCAGCTTCGAGGTCTTGCAGGCACTCATGCGACGGCATATGGCCTCGATCCCGTTCGAAGCCGTCGACGTCATGCTGGGCGAGGGCGTCGACCTCGACCCGGGCGCGGTCGACCGCAAGATGATTCACGGCCGCCGCGGCGGCTATTGTTTCGAGCATACGAGCCTGTTCCGGCGCGTCTTGCAGGCGCTCGGTTTTGCCTTGGAGCCGCATCTGGCGCGGGTGTGGATTCATGGCGGCAGCCACGCCCCGGCCGCCACCCACGCATCGCTCAAGGTCGAGGTGAACGGGCGGCTGTGGCTGGTGGATGTCGGCTTTGGTGGCTTCCTGTCCAACCAGCCGTTGGCGTGGCGCCCCGACCAAGCACAACATACGGCCTTCGGTACGTTTCGGCTGGTCGAAACCCGCGACGGCTACATGCTCGAAAACCGTTATCAGGAGGGCTGGTGGCCGCTCTACGAAATACTCGACTTCGACTGGCAGCCGGTCGATTTCGAGATGGCCAACCACTATGTCGCCACCCATCCCCGATCACTGTTCAAGCGCGAACTCATGATCGCCCGCACCGAAGACGAGGTGCGCTACAGCCTATCCAATAATCGCTTCACCACCCGTTTTGCCCATGGCACGACGCAGGAACGGGTCCTCGACGAGACGGCGCTGGCCGATACGCTTGCCACAACCTTCGGCCTGCCGGTTGGCGACACCTGGCTGGCGATGATCGCCGCCATCGTCGCCCGGGGTGACGGCGGCGGCTAACCACGCAACGCGGGCCGGGTCCGGCCTCGACTCAGTCGGGCGCGGCAAGCATCTGCATTAGTTCGGCGCATTCGTTGGGCGGCGGCTCGCCGGCAAATCGAGCGGCCAGATAATCCACGGCGGCGGAAGCATGGGTCAGCGTCGCGCTGATGTGCTCGCCCAGCGCATAGCTGAAACGCACGGCGGGCACGCCGGCCGCGCAGTAGGTGGCTGCCAGTGTCTTGGCATCCCGGCGCGGCGTGACCTGGTCGAAAAACGCCTGGTAGTAGAACAGCGGCGCGGCAAAGCCCTGCTGGCCCAGCCGGTTTTCGGCGGTCACCTTCTGCACCGCCGGGACGGCAAGAAAGTTGTCCACCGTGGTGTAGTCCTGCATGTCATCGAACGCATAGGACAGGACCGGATCCTTCACCCAGGCCAGTTCCTGGCCGATACAGCTCTCGCCCACGTCCTTCAACATTTCGCGGCCGTCTTCGTTCATCAGCTTTTCGGTATCGATGGAATCGTAGGCGCGCGACAGACCCACCACGGCCGCGAAATACATGCCGGCAAAAATGCCGCCGTTGACCGCTTCGGCCGAACTGGCCAGATCGGCCGGTGGCCCGCCGGCCGCCACGCCCACTAGTGGAATCGTCGGCGCATAATCGGCCGCGATTTCGGCGGCCCAGAGGCTGGCGAACGCGCCGCCGGAATAGCCCCACAGCGCGACCGGCGTATCGGTATTCACCCAGTTATCGGGCAGAAAGTTCTGGGTGGCACGAATGGCGTCGAGCACGCCCTGGCCGGAATTGCGACCCGCGAGGAACTGGCTTTCTGGGCCTTCGTAGTCGGGGATCACCACCACCCAGCCACGCCGTAGCGCCTTGTCCATAAGCATGTGTTCGACCATCGAACCGCTGAGGATTTCGTAAGACGGCGCACAGCGACGCGTGAGCGCATCGTAGGCCACCTGATACGACAATAGCCGCGGCTTCGGGTCGTCCGGTACCAGAAGCGTCGCGATATCGACCTGCGGTTTACCGTTGCCGTCGGCTGTGACGTAAGCCACCTGCCAGGCACGCGCGTTGACGCCGAAAAAGTAATACGCCTCGGGCGAAATCGGGCGATAACGCAACACCGTACCCGGCGCCATGTCCGCCAGTTCGGCGGGTACCGGCTGGGCATGAAACGCGTCGTCCGATGGTTCAGAAAACGGCGCCACGGGCTGCGCGAAGTGCGCCGCTGTGTCGGCGACAGGCCGGGGCGGCACGGCGAAGTCGTAGGCGGGCGGGTGCCAGGCGCACCCGCTGGCGAAAATGAGCACGGCCAGTGTGGCCCACTGAAACGCGGCTGGCCCAAACAAGCGGAAACTGTTCATCAATCGAATGCCATCCTCAAAACCTGGCCCCGCCGGGCCGCTGCACTGGGGACGCGCATGCTATATCGCGCGCGATGATTTTGCAGGCCGGTCGTTCACGGGCCACTGCCAGGCGCATGCATAAAGGGTTGCCAGCAGCGCGCAGGCGGTGCCTTCGTCCGCGCGATAAAAGTGTTCGTTATCGGGAAATTTTCCCTTTTTTAGTTAAAAGACGCCAATAAAACGAAATACAGTTTCGAAAAGAGCCGCTGGTGGCCGGCTATCGATCCGAATGCTTTGCGCGGCGCGCGATCGCCGTGCGCGATTGCCGATCTCGGCAGTTGCGAGGCAACGCCAGCGTTAACTGCCGACCAAGGCTTGTCGCTCGTAAAAAAACGCATGAAAGCAAATAGTTAGTCCGGATTTAAGCGAAGACAAGCACCGCTATAACCCACGGAGTAGATCTTTTCGGAGCGGTCTTCGAACAGGTTGCCGATTTAACCGGCGCTCATCGGCGAGGTGGATCGCATGTTGCAAGAAGCTGTATAACCCAATAACGTCGCTTCATGCGACCGAAGAGTTGCGTGATGAAAAACAAAAGAGGTGGGGGATGCGTGATTCAGAGGAGCTGTTACGTCTGATTTACGGCGCGCTGGTTGCCGCCAACATCGATCTGGATGCGATCGATCAAGTTCTGGAGTTTTCCTGCGAGCAGATGAGCGATCCCTCGCGGCGCTCGCGTCATGCCTGGCAGGTCAATTTCTGGCGTGCTGTCGAGCAGGTTTCGGGGGATCCGGATATCGGTATCCATCTGTGTCCGCACCTGCCGCTGTTTCGCAACAGCGCCATCGAGTACCTGTTTCTGAGCTGTCGAACCTTCGGCCAGGCCTGCCGGCTGGCATTGCGCTATGACCGGCTGGTCAGCGACGCCTTTCGTGGCGCCATCGACATCGAAGGCAGCCAGGGCGTGGTTCGTATTACCGGCACCAACGGCAGCGACTCGGTGCTGCGTCACTCCGAGGTTTGCTTCGTCTATGGCGTGATCGACTTCTTCGCCCATATGACCCAGGGCGCATTCGTTGCCCAGAGCGTGCGTCTATGCTGCGACCCGGGCCCGGCGCGAGACGACTATGCCCGTATCTTCGCCTGCCCGGTATCGTTTGGCAGCGGCAAGAGCGAAATCCGTTTCGATGCCGCCCTGTTCGATCTGGAAAGCGAGTACCAGAATCCGGACATGCTCAAGATCCATTGCGAGCACGCCGACCGCGAGTTCACCAGCCTGAAACGTCAGGACATGATCGATCAACTTCGCAGCGCGATCATGCGGCGATTGCCGGGCTCCGAAGGCGTGGATATCGAGCTCGACGATATCGCCCGTGATATTGGCGATCATGGCCGCCATGTGCGTAGCGAACTGGCCGCGGTAGGCAGCTCGTTTCGTACGCTTGTCCAGCACGTACGCTTCAACATGGCCTGTCGGCTGCTGACCCAGTCCAATGCAGGGGCGGAAACGATTGCCGATATGCTGGGCTTTTCCGGCGAGCGTTCCTTTCGTCGTGCGTTCAAGGCCTTGAGCGGAATCACGCCCGGGGCGTACCGCAAGGCGCAGTGCGACCAGTGCCCGCGCAAGGCCGACCCCTGGCAGGTGCTGTCGCGGATGATGTCCATCGACAGCTGAGCCAGCCACCCGGCGCGGCGCCGCGTGATCGATGTCGCCGGTCGGCGAGCGCGATCACCTGACTGATCGCCCATGCATGCGAGAGCCCACCCCACCGCATAGCCGCGCCCGTACTCATTACACCGGCGCCGATTAACTCGATGCGAAACGCCGATCGCGCTGCACTTGCCGGCGCGATCGGCGGGCATCGTCGCGCGCTTCGGCAAGGGCTGACCCATGTTCGGATTGGCGCCAGCGAAACACGCTTTCGATGTTCGCGGCGGCGCCCGCGCGCGGCAATCGATAGCGCGCATTTCGCCACCGAACGCCCCGATCTCGCAGCGCAGCAAACGCGAATTACGGGAAAAAAATCCTGGCTGCGGTGTGGTGAAAAACACAGACGAAACAGCGTTATGTCGATAGGGGGACGCGACTGACAGTTACGCCTGTCAGTCGCGTCCTTGTACCCGGCATGGCCTCTCGGTTCCTGTAAAGGCCAGCCCGGAACGCTTCCGGGACAGGACAACGAAAACGGGGAGATGGCCACAGGGCCAATAACGCTTATGATCAAAAAACGAGGGGATTTCACGGTGCCCGGCAACCGGTCGGGCGCGGTGTGTGTGGCTCGCGCGATGTTTATCGGCCTGTGCGTGGCCGGCTCGCTCACGGCCTGTTCTTCGGGCGGGGGTGGCGATAGCGGCCAGGGCGGCGACGGCCCCAACCCCGGCGATATCGTCGGCGGCGGTGCCGATTCCAGCCTGGCGTTCAGCTACCCGCTCAACGGCCAGGACGATGTCTACGTGAAATCGCAGATCGCGGTGGCCTTTCGCGGCGATATCGGCAGCGACCCGGGCCTTAAGCTCGTGCGCGACGGCGAAACCGTGCCGACCACGGTTGAACGCGACAGCGACCAGCCCAACATATTCCGCCTGCGCGTCGCCTCTGAAGACGACGGCATCGAGCGTGCGAGTCTACAGCCCAAAGCCGACTACAGCGTCGTCAACGCCGCCGGCAACACGCTGTTTTCGTTCAGCACTTCGGGCAGCAGCAGCGACAGTTTTACCGTCACCCGTCGCAGCACCATCGGCGACCGGCGCGTACCGCTCACCGAGTTCAACCCCATTCGTGCCGGCTTCAGCCAGGCGGTCGATGCCGGCAGTGCCGACCTGTGTCTGGCCGGCGAAACGCTGGGCACGGACTGCACCGTCGCCGTCACCGGCCCCACGGGCCCCGTGGCCGGCCGGCTGACCGTGCAAGGCACGAGCATGACGTTTGATCCCAGCAGCGACATGGGCGACGGCACCCCCAACACCCGTAATGCCAGCGACTACGACAGCAGCGATCTCGTCGCCGGACAGCGCTATACCGTCGCCTTCGACGGCCTGCGCTCGGTCACCGGCGCCGAGCTTAACGACAGCTTCCGGGTCAACCCGGTAGCCATCAGTGCCGGCAGCAGCGTCGATACCGTACAAACGCTCACCATCACCGGCGGCAACGGCGACAACGCCCTCAACGGCGGCGCCCGCAACGTGGCCCGCATTGGCTCGCAGCTTATTGGCGAAAACGTACTCGACGCCCGCAACAACGCCAACCGCGGCGGCCTGCTCACACGTCTGGCCGGCACCACCTCCGGCGGGCGTTACAACAACCTCTTCCCGGCACTACTGCCGGCCGGCCAGCAGTTCGAGCTCGACGGCATCGACCTGCGCCTGGGCGGCGCGATCGACACACCCGTCACCAGCGGCCCCATTCAGGCTCGCCTGATCAACGACGGCGATATCTATCTCGCCGGCAACGCGCCGCTGGCCGGTATCGAGGGCCCCACTCTGGTACTGCTGCGCCTGGATCTGGGCATCAGCACCGATGTCGAATCGGGCGATGCTATCGACTCGCTCTCCAACGGCGTCTTCAACCAGACGGTGATGAACGTTGTCGCCGCCGGCCAGGCCGTTCCGCAGCCCAACGGCGACATCAAGCTCACCGCGCTGGGCAGCTTCCCGGTCGCCGTCAACCGCGATGGCAGCGCCACCGCCGATTTCGAGCTGGAACTGACCCTGCCCAACCCCGGCGCCGGCACGCGAGTCACCGTCGCCAACGACGCCACGCCGCCGCGTATTACGGCGCAGTACCCGAGTGCGTGTAGCTATACGTTCAACATCGTTGACGACGCCGGCAATCTGCCCTTCGAAAGCGGTGCGATCGTGGGCGACTTCAACGGAACGACCACGCTCTCGGCTACCGAAGCCGATTGTATTGCCGCCCTGAACGAGCGTCGCGTGATCGCCACCGGCGAAGGGGCAGGCGGCAACCCGGATTCCACATACAACTTCATCAACCCCTGGGCCGACAGTTTCCCGCTTAACGGCGAAGCGTCCATCCTTTTTTCGGAACCGGTCGATCCGGTCAGCCTGGCCGGCAATATCTCGCTGGCGGCCGACGACGGCACGGGTATGACGGTGCCCGTCAATCTGCGCGCCGAAGGGGCCAGTGTGGTGGTCGCGCCGAAACAGCCGCTCCAGGCCGATACCAACTACACGCTCACGGTTGACGGCGGCGTAACCGACCTGGCCGGCAACCCGTTGGCGGGCAATTTCCCCGATAGCACGATCGTCAGCCGGGTCACCTTCACGACCGAGCCGATGGTGGTTCCAACCGACGCATCCGGCCAACCGACCGACGTGGACGACAACACGAGCGAAGCGGTATTCCAGACCGCGCCGTTCATTACCGCGCTCACCCCCGGCCAGGCCTGTCCGCTGCTGGCTGAAAGCGGCGACTATTTGGACGGCGGTGATACCGCGGGCCGCTGTGTCGGCGATACACCCTTTGCGCAGGACACGGTAATACCCGCCCCGTCAGTTCCAACGTTCGGTACGGAACCGGTTACGCGCAAGGCCAGTCCGGCCCGTGTCTACTCGGTCGCGTCGCAACCGGCCAATGCGCCCATCCAGGCCTATTTCTCCAAGCCGGTACGCACGGCCTCTATCGCGTTGGCCGATGGCTGTCTCGTACGCGGGTCCGGCAATACGAACGACGATGCCACCGTCGCAATCCAGCGCATGGATGACAGCGGTCAGTGCTTAGGCGCTGTCGACGGCACGCTGTCCACATTGGGTGGCGCCGGTGCGGCGCTCACCGAAGGCTTTACCTTCGAGCCGGCCGCGCCGTTTGAGTCCGAACAGCGCTACTGGATCGTGATTTGTGGGCGTGCCAACGGCGACGACAATAGCGTCGCCGCAGGCAACAGTTGCACCAGCGGGCAGACGATCATAGGTCAAAGCGGCTTGGCGCTTAACACGGACCCCCTGCGAGCAACGGGGACGGCTCCTGACGGCACCACAAACGCGCTTGATAGCGACGATGTACCAGGCTGCGGCGAGGATGTGCCGTCCTTTGACGAGGATCCCACGAATCCTCTGGCGGGCCAAGTCAAGTGCTATGTCACGAACGAAGAGCAGGGCGGCCCAGATATCCTGATGCCGTTTACTGGCAGCGCGCCGACAATGGATTACGCCACCACTCTGCGTGCCTTGCCAAAAACGGATAACAACGGCAACGGACTTTACGATAATACGGCTTATGATCAAGCGACATTCGGCGCAGGAGATATAGCAGCCAAAATAATCGGCGGTTTCAATACCGGTAATGATCGCGCCGCTACTGCGCCCGTCTTTAACGACACTTTAGGCCGCGAGCGGGCGCAGCAGGCGAATGTGGTTTATTCCCGTACGCTCAACACGATCGCGCCAGCATTCTTCGGGTCGGACCTCGCTCCAGCAGAAGCAGGTTTTCTCGGCGGCGACCGGCCGATTGCCCTACGTCCCGCTGTCAGCGGTTCGGAATGCGATGTGTCCGATGTTCGGTTGAGCAACGATGCGCCCGTTGTCGGGACCGGGACGCCGGCCAGTTGTATTCCCGTGGACCTTCCGCCAAGCGGGCTCACCACCATCACATCGATACCTGCGGGCTATCTGACGCCAACAGGCCGCTTACTGCTGCGGTTTCCGAATCGTATTGTCGACGGCGCGGCGACCAACCAGTCCCAGCGCGGCTATATCGTCCCGGAATGTAGTGGCACGTTTCCCGCCTCGGGCGAGCTGCCGGCCTTCGACTATGACTATGCGCCCTGTTTTGTTGCGGCGCTACAGCTCACGGTTAATGGGCCGGATACTGGTCTTGTCGGTGGGCAAGGGTTAAATATCCCACAACAGGACATTGAGGTGCCGGTATTTGGGCCGGTGGCCTTCGAGCAGAACGGTCGGCTCGTGATTTCCACACGCAACACGCAGGAATTTGCGATAACGGTCGGACTTGAAGGGTTTCTTCCCGGAGAAACCATTCCTCTCTCGGCGCCCACGCCCCCCGGCTATCAAACGTTACAGCTTGTTGGGCCGGCGTTGCATGGGGGGTTGTCGTTCGACCCGTCCAAATGATCTGACGCCTGCAATCTTGTCGCAGCCGGCGCCAAAAGCGCCGTGTCTGCGCAGCGAAATGGGGCACTCGAACAGCAGGTATCTGCTCTCAATGAACATGCCGATGCCCGAAATCGGCGTGGTCTCGGCAAAAGCGGTCTGTCGAAGTGATCAACACGTGCAGCGTTTATCACACAAGGCGCCGCAAATGCCGGGATTAATAAACGTTGCACAACGCAACAAACGCGAAAACTCCAGGGAGGAGTCATTATGAAAAATGTAATCAAGAAATCTGTTATCGGCAGTGCGGTCATGCTCGGCAGCATCGGTGTTGCCCAGGCAGCCACGGTGACGCCCGGGGTGGGTACCTATACTTTCTCTGGCCCTGCCACCCTGAGCGCATCGTTCTTGAGCGCGGCCTGCACGCTCTCCTTGACCGGGGATGTACAGAAAAGTGGTGATGGTGGTGTGGTCGTAACCGTCACTGACGGTGCGGCGACCGGCGGCTTCCTCTGTCGCCGAGTAGGATTCGAGTTTCCCTGGACCGCCAACGTTTCTGCCGACCAAATCCCGGCGGATCCGACGGAGTCGGTGCCGTTGATGTTCGAGAATGTTGTCGTAAAGGCCGCAGGGAGCAACTGCACCTCGTCGCCCGCGACTGTGCCGGCCATGTTCTCGAACGGCGACCCGATCAGCGATCCGTCTTCGTTTACGTTCAACGCCAATATCGGCAGCTGCGCGGTGATGGGCACGGTCAACGCCCAGAACGACGTCAACGTCACGCAGTAAGTCCCAGACTTGGCGTTGTGAATAAGGTCCAGCCTCGCGGCGCGTGAACGTTGCGCCACAGGCCAGGGCCCGCTCAAGCCCGGCACGTGCGATGCGCGTGTCGGGCTTTTTGCGTTGGTATATTCGACGCTTGTACCGGCAGCCCGCGAAGGTGAAGCCTGACTGAGGCGCAGGGTTTAGGTGCGCCTAACGCAGGGGCAGTGCGCGATCTCAGCGCCCGACGTAAATGCCGATGAAATGCTTACGTCACGTTTCGATTGGGCGAGATGCTGAGCATCTGCTTTGAGACGCCGATCACCCCGACTCTCCGCTGCCGACCTTCCGTTTCATTTGCGCTTGTTCGCGTCCATTCGCGGCCCAGTTTCTTGCCCTAATGCGGCCGGCGAAGTTTCCTACACAATCAAGAATTGGGCTATTCGAAAGGCGTCATCCGTGCCGCGATCTAGCGCGCAGGCCCAGCGTGTTCTGCACCGATCTGATGTTGGCTCGCGGGCCATCGGCGAACCTGCCGCTGCTTGCGCGCTGCAACATGCCTGGCGCGCGACTTTGAATTTTTATCGCTCGTTCGGTGTTTATGCGTGCGCGGTGCCGCATTGCACAACGTGGTTTTGTTGCGGCCGTGTTGTTTTGTTGGCGTAAAAAGCGGGCGGAATATCTGGTAAATAAAAATACAAAACAATGGTTTGCGATTAGGGGACGCTACTGACATCCGCCTGTGTCAGTCGCGTCCTTGTAAGGGCGTGTCGCCGCCGTTTTTATGAATCCTGTCTAACGCGTTCTGCAATCACGAGGGGAGGCCACAGGGCCAGCGACGCGATCGGCGAATCGACGAGGGGGCTACCGACCCAGCCATGTCCTGCATGCGACGCCGCGTGCTTGCCACGGGCCGGCCCGCCCATCGGCGGCATTCCGATCACATCCGTACCGACGCACATGCCAAGGCATGTGAACGGCGCAGCCTGCCTTCGACCGGCACAACGCATTACAAGCGGACGATAAAAAGGGGGAGACCTATGACCACGACGACTTCATTCACCTACCGGGCTGCGGCCGGCGCGATGGCCGCCTGCGTGGGGCTGGCGCTCTCGGCGCCGGTGTATGCCCAGGGCGGCGGCGGCGCCATGCGCGACATGCAGCTACAGGAAGACACCAACACGCTGTTCGGCGACGCGCTCGACTTCATCAAGAACAACAGCTATATCCGCCTGGGGGTGGGCCATCTGGCCTACAAGGGCGATTCCAGCAATCTGAAGGTGGAAGACGCCCAGGGCCTGGCTGCACAGGCGTTCGGGCCCGGCACGTCGACCCTGGAGAATACGGGCTCCAGCCTCGGCGACAAGACCTTCCCGGCCGGGACCATCGGCCTGTACATGCCCTGGACGGGCCGGCATCTGGCCGCCGAGGTAACCATTTCGGCGCCGATCAAGCTGGACTTCCAGGTTACCGGTCGTGCGGCGTCGGAGTCGCTGGTGCCCACCGTGCTGGACGACGGCACCGGCAATGCCATTGCCACCGGCGTACCGCCGCTGGGCGAAAACATCGGCACGCTCAAGACTTTCCCGCCGAATATCTCGTTCGTCTATCGGCCGTGGGTGGATACCGCGGTGCGCCCGTTCGTGGGCGTGGGCGCGATGTATCTCTACACCTTCGATACCGATATTTCCAACCAGTTTCTCAACTCGCAGAACGAGCCACAGCTCTACCTGAGCAAGCCGCTGGCCTGTACCGCCAAGGCGGGTGTGGATGTCGATATCACCGATCAGCTGTTCTTCAGCCTGTCGGCCGAGTACATCGGCTGTGCCGAGGTCAAGGCCGAGCTGAACAACATCAACGTGCGCGCGCCGAATCTGTCCAATCAGTTCGGGCCCATCGATATCGGCACGATCTCGAGCACCAACGATTTCGAAGCGATTCTGTACCAGGCGTCTTTCGGCATTCAATTCTAGCCGCACGCCCGGAATTGCTTTTCGGTTTGGGCCGGCGCCGATCTCCCCGTGAAGTGAATTCAGTCTCCTCTGCCACTTCATCGCACAGGCGTCGGCCCATCTTTTATTCGGATGGGTTCGCAGCACGAACCACATGAAAAAGGGGCACGACATGAACACCAAAACCGCCCGTCAAATTGTCTTGGGCACCGCGTCGGCCGGGCTGGCCGCCGTGCTGTTGTCCGGCTGTGGGCTGATCTACAAGCCGGTCGGGCATACGCTCAATCATTACTCGCTGGACGAGGCCGTGCCCTACGCGCTGTCGAGCGGCGATCTCGACAAGACCACCTGCGGTACCGGGCTGGCGCTCTCCCAGCTCATGGGCTCGTTTTCGCGGGTGATTTCGCGGCCGTCGCGTACGCTGCTGTCCACCAATCTGCTGGCCGCGATGTGTTCGGAAGCCCAGGCCCAGGATGCCCACCTGCTGGTGCTGCGCGCCCTGCACAACGGCGAGACCGATACCGCCCGCGATGATCGGATCATCGCCCAGCGCTGGGAGCGCATCACCGCGCTGCGCCGTTATCAGGTCTATCGCGATACCGTCGATGCCTACGGCGAATTCGGTGGCCAGAGCTGCCCCGATCTGAGCAACGAAATGGGCACCGACCTCGACGAGCTGCAGTTCATGACCGGCGTGCTCACCTCGGTGCAGGGGCTGTTGAGCGATATCCGGGCCAATTCGTCGGTCGGTATTCCACAGAACGTCGCGGCCGAGGCCGGACGTGCGGTCTCCTGCCTGGACAACCGCAAGTGGTGGGGTCTGCCCGAGGCGCTGGAAGCAGTGGTCTGGCTGTCGGTGCCCGGCAACCAGCCCGACGGCGCCGACCCCTGGGGCCAGCTCGAACGCTCGGTCGCCATCGGCCGCGAACAGGGCATGGCGCTGCCTGCCATGCTGTATGCCATCGCGGCCTACGGCCAGTCCGATACCGCCCGCGAAAAACAGGCCATCAAGGCCGTGGCCGAGATCTACAACCAGAACGACACCGCCGGACGTTTTCAGATTCTCAACGAGGTGGCCTACAGCCAGGCGCAGTATCTGAGCGATCGTATCTGGATGGAGGCCGAAGGCCATCGCACGCCGCTGATCGCCCTGGGCAGCTTCCCGGGTGACTCGAGCGGGGCCAGCGACGACGACTTTGATGCCGGCAGCTTTCTGGAATAGCGCGGGCTGAGTTCGCGCACGGCCATGGGCACTAAGCCGGTGAACGACAGCTTCGGCGTGAAAACGCCGGCCCGTCGGGCACCCGGCGGGCAACGAGCCCCCCGTCGCGCGGCGTGCCGGCGTTGTGGTGCGCCAGACATCAAGGCCGTGCCGCTCGATGAAGATCGCACGACGGCATGGGTATGTTCGCGCTGTGGCTGCCAGGCGATCGTCGTCGAACGCCGAGCCACGTCGACGTTCGCCCAATCCCGGCCGAAAACCCTCGATTAGAACGAACCGGAGTCCTGTCATGACCCAGCTGAAGTTGTTTCTCGCGCGCCGCGGCTTGCTTGCCGCGTTTTTTATAGCGGCTTTGTCTGCCGCCACCACGGCATCGGCCCAGACCGAGCGCCGTACCTTTTGCATCTACGACCCCATCGGGGCCAACGGGTTTATCTTTCAGGCCCTGCAGGACTACGTGCTGCAGGCCAATGCCTGGGGCTACAAGCTCGATACCCGGGCCTATACCGACGAAGCCGTGGCCGCCAACGATCTCAAGGCCGGCCAGTGCGATATTGCCGCGCTCACCGGCGTACGCACCATTCGGTTCGTGAAGTTCGCCGGCAGCCTCGACATGGCCGGCGGGCTGCAGACCTACGATCAGGAACGCACCGCCATTCGGGTGATGTCCAGCCCCAAGGCCGCGGCGTACATGAAAGAGGGCGGCTACGAGGTGCTGGGCGTGGTGCCGTTGGGCAAGGCCTTCCTGTTCGCCCGTGACGCGTCCTGGCTGGACAGCATCAACAATATCGCCGGCAAGAAAGTCGCGGTTCTTTCCTATGACAAGCAGGCATCGACGCTGGCCAACGTGGCCGGCGCATCGCCGGTGGGCGCGTCCATCGCCTCGTTCGGGCCGATGTTCAACAACGGCAGCGTAGACCTGGCCTATGCCCCGGCGTTTGCCTACAACGCGCTGGAACTCTACAAGGGGCTGGGCGAGAACGGCGGCATCGCCGATTTCGTGCTTGGCATGCTCTCCGGCCAGCTGGTGGCCCGCGATGACCGCTTCAGCGACGAGTTCGCACAGAAATCGCGCAGCTGGGTGTTCGAGAACATGTTCGATTCCACCCTGCGCCAGGTTACCGGCGCCGAATCCGAGATTCCGGATCGGTTCTGGGTGCGCATCAACGGCGAGCGCACCACCAACTACCGCAACATGTTCCGCGAAGTACGCCAGAAGCTGTGGGACCAGAACTGGTACAGCCATCGCATGCAGATGCTGCTCAAGAAGGTACGCTGCAACAGCGACCGGGGCCTGGCCGAATGCAGCCTGGACACCGAAGGCGGGCCGGTGAACTAGGGCTGGATAGGATAAGAGCATGTCAGCAATCACACGGGTTCTGGGCAAATGGGCGGCGGCCGGGATGCTGGCCTGTGCCGCACTGACGGCCGGCGCCGCGGACGATGTGGTCACACGCTCAATCTGTGTCTACGACCCGGTCGGGGCCAGCGGGCCGGTGATGGAGCAGTTCAAGGACTACGTCATCTTCGCCCGCGAACACGGCGTGGCGCTGGATCTACGCGCCTACACCAGCGAGGACGTGGTCGCCGCCGATTTCAAGACCGGACGCTGCGACGCCGCCGGGCTGACCGGCATCCGCATGAAGCAGTTCGTGCCGTTTGCGGGCAGCCTGGATATGGTCGGCGGCCTGCAGACCTACGACCAGCTGCATACCGCGATCCGTGTGATGGCGAGCGCCAAGGCCGCGCCACTCATGCGCACGGACGACTACGAAATCGCCGGCGTGGTGCCGGGCGGCAAGGTGTATCTGTTCTCCCGCGAGAAACGCTTTCTCGACAGCCTGCAGGCCGCCGCCGGCAAAAAGGTTGCCGTGATTGGCTACGACAAACAGGCACGGGTGGTCGCCAACGTGGCCGGGGCATCGCCGGTGCCGGCGACCATCGCCAGCTTCGGGCCACTGTTCAACAACCACAGCGTGGATATGGCCTATGCCCCGGCCATCGCCTACAAACCGCTGGAGCTCTACAAGGGTCTGGGCGAGAACGGCGGCGTGGCCGATTTCGTGCTCGGCATGCTGTCGCTACAGATGGTGGTGCATCGGGATCGGTTCCCGGCCGATTTTGCCCCGGCCTCGCGTCGCTGGGCGGTGGATAACGCCTGGGATCGCGTGATCGCGCGGATCCGCCAGTCCGATGAAGAGATTCCCGAGCGCTACTGGGTGCGCATCGACGGCGAGCGCGAGACCAAGTACCGCAGCATGCTCGGCGAAATCCGCCAGCGGCTATGGGACGAGGGCTGGTACGACCACCGCATGCAGCGGCTGCTCAAGAAGGTGCGCTGTTCCACCGACCCGAGCGTGGCCGAGTGCAGCCAGAACAGCGAAGGCGGGGCCATACGTTGAGGGGTGCGGTATTGGGCGCTCCTCTTTAAGCCCGCCCCAGGCCGCGCAATCGTTTCGCCTGCGGGTCAGGGGTCGTAACCGGGCCAACCGGCCGCGCTGGCCGACAATAATCCAAATGTCGCGACAACAACCGCCGCCGTCGAAACGGGCCGTGTGCGTCTTTGCAGACGCTGTTGCCGTATAAAGCTGTGGGGCGTCGCCCGATCCGTTGCCTATCGTGAAGCCGCCCGTTGGCGAGCGCGTTTCGATCGGTCGCCAGGCGGCCCGCCCGATTGGTTATTCTGGGTTTGTTGAAGCGTGGAAGGGCGAAATCGACGGGCGCGGCCGGTCGTATGGGCCGCCATGCGACCTGGCGTCGATTTTTCCATGCAGAGCAGACCCGGCGGTGTTTTCGTGACCTGTCAATCCGGATGGCCCGTGGTGGCGATGCGTCTTGTCATTGCCTCGCTCGTGGGCGTGATTCTCGGCAGCATCGTGCAGACCCAGATCAATCTGGTCGCCCTCGTTGCGCTGGGTGCGACGATCCCGGTCGGCCCGTGGCTGGCCACCACGCTGCACGATCTGGCGACGTTCGCACCGATCTATGCTGCGATGTTCGTGCCCGGATTCGTCGTGGCACAGCTGTTGTCGCGGGCGTTGCTGCGCTATGTCGGGTCGCGTTTTCGTCTGCCGCTGGCCGTGTCGAGCGCCATGCTCGCGCTGTGGGTGACGTTCAAGGTCGTCGACGCGTTTTCGCCCATGCCCACGCTCATTGCCGCCACGCGTGGCTTGCCCGGCCTGTTTTTCATGCTGGCCAGCGCGGGCGTGGCCGGCGCCATGTTCGCTGCCCTTGGTGACGGCGCGCGAAGGCGGCCCGGCCAGCCCCGAGTGGCCGGCTGGCTCGCGGTCATCGCGGTCGCGGGGCTTGTTGGGAACACGCCGCCCCTGCGCGCACAGACAGCGGATGCCGCGGCCGAGGGGCATACGTCCTATCGAATTGACGCCGTGAGCGAGGGGCTGGAACATCCCTGGTCCATTGCCTTTTTGCCCGATCGCAGCATGCTCGTGACCGAGCGCCCGGGCCGTATCCGATGGCTGGAAGCGGATGGCCGAACGCGGGTGGCGTCGCTTGCCGGTGTGCCCGAGGTCTATGCCTCGGGTCAGTCCGGGCTGTTCGATATCGTATTGTCGCCAACGTTCGACGCCGATCGTGAGCTGTTTCTGAGCTATGCCTGTGGCACCGCATCGGCAAACCATACCTGCCTGGCACGGGCCATTCTCGGCACTGAGGGTCTCGAGGATGTGCGGGTGGTTTTTCGTGCCCAGCCGGCCAAGGCCGGCAACGCCCATTTCGGCGGGCGGTTGGCATGGATGGACGACGGCACCTTGCTCCTCTCGCTGGGCGACGGTTTCGATTACCGCGAACAGGCCCAGAATCCGGCCACGCATATCGGCAGTATCGTACGGCTCAAGCGCGACGGCAGCGCGCCGGACGACAACCCGTTCGTCGACGACGCCACGGCACGGCCCGAGATTTACAGCATCGGCCATCGCAACGTGCAGGGGCTGGTCTTCGATGCCGCGAATCAGCGCGTGATCATGCACGAACACGGCCCGCGCGGCGGCGACGAAATCAACATCATCGACGCCGGCGCCAACTACGGCTGGCCATTGGTGACTAACGGGCTCGATTACACCTTCGCTCGGGTTACGCCCTTCACAACCTACCCGGGTACCGTTGCGCCGCTGCTGGACTGGACGCCGTCAATCGGGCCCTCGGGGCTGATGCTCTATCGCGGCGCCATGTTCCCGCAGTGGCAAGGCAATCTGCTGCTGGGTTCGCTGGTCAACCGGGAAGTGCGGCGTGTGACGCTGTCGGGCGACGGCAAGCGCGCCGAGGATGTCGAAGGGCTTTTCGGCGAACTCGAGCAGCGTATTCGTGACGTACGCGAAGGCCCCGACGGCGCCATCTATCTGCTCACCGACAGCCCGCGGGGCCAGCTGTTGCGTGTCACCCCCGCGCCTTGAGATGCGCTGTGCCGGTGCCGATATGCGCGTGGCGGCAGTCGATGTTAAGGAAGCTCTGCACAACCTCTCGCGGGTCGCGTTCGCGTCCTCACAGACTGTGCGGCAAGGCGTCCAAGCGCAGCGCCTGCCTTTTTGGCAGGTCAAGCCTGGCAACGCAGTCGCGGCGTCTGTGAGGCCGAACCCTTTGCGGCCCCGGGCTTTGCGCTCGCTTGATCGGCGTCCGTGTTCGCTACCGTGCCACTTGTTATTGGCTTGGGCACGCTACGCTCTCACTTGTCTGTCAATCACGCGCAAAGCACGCCGGCGCGGCCGTGACAGGTTGTGCAGAGCTTCCTTAAGGAGCGCGATGCCGGCCGTGACTCGGTCGGCTTCGACTGCACCGCTTCAGCAAGTGCAACGCGGGTCGCCATTCGGCGGGTAGTGCCGCTGACGGGCGCTTGCGGCCATACAGGATGGTGATTCGATGGATACGGTGACACAGATGCTGCTCGGCGCCACGGTGGCCCAGGCCGGGTTTCGACGACGCCTGGGCCGACGCGCGCTTGCCGTGGGCGCGGCGGTGGCGCTGCTGCCCGACCTCGACTCGATCGTCGGCTGGGTGGCCGGGCCGTTTGCGGGCTGGCTCTACCACCGAGGGCTGACCCATTCCATCTTTTTCGGCCCGCTGGCCGGCCTGCTCATTGGCTGGCTGGTCTGGGCCTGGCATCGGCGGCGCTACGGTCCGGACAGCCCGTGGGTCGCCGACGGTGCCCTGCGTGCCTGGTGCGGTCTGTCCATCCTCGCGCTGATCACGCACCCCATCATCGATGTGTTCACCCACTACGGCACCCAGTGGCTTTATCCACTGACCGACACCCGGTTCGCCATTCCGGCGATGCCTATCATCGACCCGGTCTACAGCCTGATTCTGATCGCGGCGATCGGGGTAGGTCTGGTCGTACGCCGGCGCGCGCAGCTTGCACAGGACACGGCGGCCGTGGCCTTGTTGCTGGTCGCCGCCTATACGCTGGGCGGCTGGGCGATGAATAGCCGCGTCGAGTCCGTGGCCCGCGCCCAGCTCGGCCCGTCGGCCAACGTAAGCGCCTATCCCACCTTGTTCCAGCCGTTTCTGCGTCGCGTGGTCGTCGAACAACCGGATGCGATCTGGATCGGTTTTCATTCCGTGCTGAGCCAACGCGATATCGTATGGCAACGCTTTGAACGCAACAGCTCGCCCGCTATCGAGGCGGTGGCGGCGACCCGGCGAGCCCAGATCTTCGACTGGTTCGCCATGGAGCGGGTCTATTGGCGACAACAGCGCCTGGATGATGGCGCCGTGCGCGTACAGGCGCTCGATTATCGGTATGGCCTGCCGGGGGATTCGGTACTGGGCATATGGGGCATTCAAGCGACGGTGGACGCCCACGGTACGCGCGTCGGGCCCGTCGAGCAGTTCAGCCCGCCGCAAGACACGTCCGCGGCCGCGTGGCGGGACTTCTGGCGGCGTATCATCGGTGCCGCGCCCGGGGGCTGATCGATCGGATTGTCGCCCCCCGTAGCGAGGATTGGCAGGCGGTCGGGCGCGTCAGCGAGCGCCGCTACGGAGTGCTTCGCGGGCTTCGAACAGGCCGTGCAGGGTGATCTGGCGTACCGCATCCCGGCTGGCGCGGATATGGCGTTCGAGCGCTCGCTGCGCCGCTGCGGCGTCGCCGTCGGCCAGGCGGTACAGGATCTCGGCATGTTCTTCGTAGGTGGCATCCACCCGCGCTGGCCGAACGAAATCCAGCCGGCGCACGAGCCGGATGCGCTCGGTGACGTCGCCGTGGATACGCGCCATTTCGCGGTTGCCCGCGGCGGCGAGCAGGCCGGCATGAAACTGCTCGTCGAGTTGCCAGAGCGTGGTGCTGTCGGTTTCGCGGGCGGCGCGTTCGATCTGCCAGACGGCAGCAAGTTCGGCCAGCTCGGGCGGGCGGTGGTCGAGCGCGCACAGGCGCGCGGCGGCCGCGCATTCGAGCGTGATGCGCACATCGTAGAGTTCGTCGAAGGCCGTGAAATCCAGCGGTTTGACGTACCACCCGCCGCGTTCGCGGACCTCGACATAGCCGTCGCGTTGCAGCCGGAACAGCGCCTCGCGTACCGGCGTGCGGCTTGCCTGCGTGCGTTCGGCGATTTCGTTTTCGGAAATCGGATCGCCCGGCATCAGTTCGAAGTCGAACAGCTCGGCCTTGAGCCGGGCATAGACCCGGTCGGCCAGATTCGAACGCCGGGCCGGGCTGGCCGAAGGGGCGTGCTGCACCGCGGCCATGGTCAGCCACCGGCCGGCTCGATCACGAGCAGGACGTCGCCGGCCGACACCAGCGTGCCTTGCTTGCAGCGCAGGGCCTTGACGGTGCCGGCACAGGGGGCATCCACCGCGAACTCCATTTTCATCGCCTCGACGATCACCAGCGGATCGCCGGCCTCGACGCTCGCGCCTTGCTCGACCTGCAGTTTCCAGACGTTGCCGGAAACATCGGCGGTCACGGCTTCGCCGTCGATGGCGTCGTCCTCGGGCATGGCCGCCGGGCCGGCCTTGGCCTCGGGCTCGGCATCGGCCTGGGCCTGCCAGTGTTCGACCTCCTTGGCGAAGGCCTCGCTCTGGCGCTCGCGAAAGGCGGCAATATCCTCGGCGTTGGCGTCGAGAAACTGCTGGTATTCGGCGAAATCGAAGACTTCTTCGGTAATCTCGGCATGCAGCCGGCCGGCCCGGAATTCGGCCCGCATATCGGCCAGGGTGTCTTCGTCGACCGGGTAGTAGCGCACCTGATCGAAAAAGCGCAGCAGCCAGGGTTCGCCGGGCTCGAACTGGGCGTTGTGACCGAACTTGTTCCAGATGGGCAGGGTGCGCCCGACCAGCTGATAGCCGCCCGGCGAGTCCATGCCGTAGATGCACATGTACACGCCGCCGATGCCCACCGTGCCCTCGGCGGTATAGGTGCGTGCCGGGTTGTATTTGGATGTGACCAGCCGATGGCGCGGGTCCACCGGCACGGCACAGGGCGCGCCGAGATAGACATCACCCAGACCGAGCACCATATAGCTGGCCGCGAGGATGGTTTCCTGTACCTGTTCGCGCGTCTTCAGCCCGTTGATGCGCTGGATGAAGTCCACGTTGTTGGGCAGCCAGGGCGCGGTATCGCGTACCGACTGGCGATAACGCGAAACCGCGTCCAGCGTGGCGCTGTCTTCGAACGCCAGCGGCAGATGCAGCACGCGGGTGTTGAGCTTGAGCTCGTCCACCTCGGGCAGATCGGCCTCGATCGCCAGCAGCGCATCGATCAGATCGCTTTGATGAATACGCTGGCCGTCGTAGTTGACCTGCAGCGAACGCACGCCGGGCGACAGCTCGAGGATACCCTCCACCGGATTGGCTTCCAGCGCCTGCATGAGCAGGTAAACGCGCAATCGAAAACGCAGGTCCAGTACGTTCGGCCCGTACTCGATCAGAATGTAGCGATCGCCGGCCTGGCGATAGGCCACCGCCGGGCGGCTGCCCTCGGCCGGGCGTTCGGCCAGTACGCAGGGCGAGACCGTGTCTGCCGGCGCCGGCAGGGCCAGCGGTTGGCGCGCTTTAGGCACGGTCAGTTCGTCGCAGGCCGCGTTTTGCTCGCGCTGCAGGGCGGCGGCCTCGTCAAAGCCCAGCTGCACGAAACGAATGGTATCGCCGGGCGCCACCTGGCCGACCTTCCAAAGCTCGGCCGCGGCAATGGTCACCGGGCAGACGAAGCCGCCCAGGCTCGGCCCGTCGCGGGTGAGGATTACCGGCATATCGCCGGTAAAGTTGATGCTGCCCACGGCGTATTCGGTGTCGTGGATATTCGATGGATGCAGGCCGGCCTCGCCGCCGTCCTCGCGGGCGAACGTGGGTTTGGGCCCGTTCAGGCGAATGCCGAGACGATTGGAGTTGTAGTGGACGTCCCAGTCGGTGGCGAAGAACGCTGCGATGGATTCTTCGGTGAAAAAGTCCGGCGCCCCGTGCGGGCCGTAGAGCACGCCGATTTCCCAGTGCGAACCGTAGTCGGGCACCAGTTCGGGCGGTGCGGCCTTTGGCGCACGCGTGGGCGCCGGCGTGGGCGCATTGGGCTTGGCGGCATCACAGATGGCCAGCATATCGGTGGCGCGCAGCGGCCGGCCGGCATGGCCGCCGAACTGGCCGAGGGCGAAGGTGGACTTGCTGCCCAGATAATCGGCCACGTCGAAGCCGCCGCGTACGGCCAGATAGGTACGACAGCCCGATTCGGCCTTGCCCACCACCAGCGTCTGGCCGCGCTTGACCGAAACCGGCGCCCAGAAATCGACCGGCGCATCGTCGAGCGTGGCCGCGGTTTTGGCCCCGGTGAGAGCGATGGTGGCGTCGCTATGAAAACGAATGGTCGGCCCGAGAATGGTGCATTCCAGCCCCGCGGCCGAGGCATGGTTGCCGACGATGGCGTTGCCCAGCCGGAAGGCGTAGTCGTCCATGGGCCCGGACGGCGGCACGCCGATATGCCAGTAGCCGGTACGTCCGGGATAGTCCTGGACGCTGGTATAGGTGCCGGGTTTGACGATTTCCAGAAACGGCGGCGCATAGTCGAAATCGGCCAGGAAGGCGGTCGAAACCTCGCCGGCGGCGAAGCGTTCGTCGGCCACGATCTGGCGCAGATAGTCGAGGTTGGTGGCAATGCCGGACAGGCGCGTTGCGTCCAGCGCGCTGGCCAGTCGGACCAGTGCGTCGTCGCGGGTATTGCCGTGCACGATGAGCTTGGCGATCATCGGGTCGAAATGGGCAGACACCTCGGTGCCGGCGGCGACCCAGGTATCCACCCGGGCCTCCTCGGCGAACACCACTTCGGTGAGCGTGCCGGGCGAGGGGGCGAAGTCGCGCGCCGGCTGTTCGGCATAGATACGCACCTCGAAGGCCGCGCCCTGGGGTTTGGCCTCGAATCCGGCCAGGTCCGGCGGCGTGCCGGCCGCGGTCTGCACCATCCATTCGACCAGGTCGATACCGGTCACCGCTTCGGTAATCGGATGCTCGACCTGCAGGCGGGTATTGACCTCCAGAAAATAGAATTCGTCGCGGGACCCGTCGTAGATGAATTCCACGGTGCCGGCCGAGCGGTAGTTCACCGATTCGCCCAGGCTCACCGCGGCCGCCATCATCGCCTCGCGCGTGGCCGCGGGCAGATGCGGGGCGGGCGTTTCTTCCACCACTTTCTGGTTGCGCCGCTGCAGCGAGCAGTCGCGTTCGGCCAGCGCCACGACCGTGCCGTTGCCGTCGCCGAAAATCTGGATTTCGACATGGCGGGCCGACTCGATGAAGCGTTCCAGAAACACGCCATCGTCGGAGAAATAGTTCTGGCCCAGCCGGGCGACCTTTTCGAACGCGGCTTCCAGCGCGGGCTCGTCGTTGCAGCGCGACAGGCCGATGCCGCCACCGCCGGCCGTGGATTTGAGCATGACCGGATAGCCCAGCTCCGTAGCCGCGGATTTCGCGGCCTCGAGGCTGTCCAGCAGGCCGGTGCCGGGGGCCAGGGGCACGCCGGCGTTCTCGGCCAGCTCACGCGCGGTGTGTTTCAGACCGAACTGTTCGATCTGTTCGGGCGTGGGCCCGGCAAAGGCGATACCGGCGTCTTCGCAGGCGCGGGCGAAATCGGCGTTCTCTGATAAAAAACCGTAGCCGGGCACGATCGCCTGGGCCCCGCTTTCGCGGGCAGCGGCCAGCACGGCCTCGACGTTGAGATAGCTCTCGGCGGCGCTGTCGCCGCCCAGGGCGATCGCCTGATCGGCGGCGCCCACATGGCCGCTGTCGCGATCCGAATCGGCATAGACCGCCACGCTTTTCACGCCCATGGCCTTGAGCGTACGCGCGATGCGTACGGCAATCTCGCCACGGTTGGCGATCAGCACGGTATCGAGTTCTGGCATCAGTCATTCGCCTTTGCTTGTTGATCTGCGATGTAGGCCCGCCAACCGCCGAAGGCGGTGACATCGCGGGCGGTGTCGGCGGCCCAGCCTTCACAGATGAAACCTTTCACTTCCCGGCCATCGGCCAGCTGCAAGGTGCCGATGCCCAGCGGTGCAGGAATGAGTGCAACGAACGAGCCAAATGCGCTGGCCGGCACGTCCCAAAGCTCGACCTGGATGGCCGCGCCCCCCTCGCCGCGGATCAGCCCGGGCTTGGGCGGCGTGGTGCCGGCCAGGGCCAGCAGGCGGTAATTCGGCGCCGTTTCTGTCTGTTCCACGAAGCGGGCGTCGCGTTCGGTGAGCTGCCAGTTCAGCGGCATGCCGCGCAGATGCGCGCCGACGACAGCGACCCGGACCACGTCGTCGGCCGCTGCGGCACCGGGCGTGATCGCGACCTGGGCGGCCAGGCGTTTGCCCGTGCCCAGCGACCAGGGCTGGTGGTTTTGCCAGTGGGCGCCGAGTGCAGCGAGGCGGTCGTCTTGCCAGGCCGGCGCGATGAGGGTGATACCGACCGGCAGGCCTTCGTCGCGAAAACCGCCCGGCAGGGCTAGCGCACAATAATCGAGCAGGTTGACGAAGTTGGTGTAGGTGCCCAGCCGGCTGTTGAGCGCGACCGGATCGGCCGCGATTTCGGCCTGGCGATAGATGCTCGGCGCGGTCGGGACCAGCAGCGCATCTACGCCGTCGATGAGTGCATCGGCCTTGTGCTTGAGCGCGGCGAGGGCGTACTGGGCGCGAAAGGCATCGACCGCGGTTGCTTTCTTGCCGCCGGTGATGATGTCGGCCACCACCGGATCGGCCGCATCGGCATGCGACTCGATGAATTCGCCCACCGCGGCATAGCGTTCGGCCACCCACGGCCCCTGATAGAGCAGGGCGGCGGCTTCGTGAAACGGGGTGAAATCGAGTTCGACGATTTCGGCGCCGGCCTCTTTCCAATGGGTCACGGCCGCGTCGAAGGCGGCCCGTGCGCTGTCGTCGTCGAAGAATTCGGGCTGGCTCGGCACGCCCAGCCGCGGCGTAGCCGACGCGCTGGCCGTGGCGACGTTATGCGGGGCGCTACGCGAGTAGGCGTCTTCGTCATCGAAGCCGGTCAGCACACCGCGGACGGCGTCGGCGTCGGCGATATCCAACGCGAAGATGGACACGCAGTCCAGCGAGCGACAGGCCGGTACCACGCCGCGCGTACTGATCGCCCCGCAGCTTGCCTTTACGCCCACCAGGTTGTTGAAGCCGGCCGGCACGCGCCCGGAACCGGCCGTGTCGGTGCCCAGCGAGAAGGCCACCAGCCCGCGTGCGACCACCGACGCCGAGCCGGAGCTGGAGCCGCCGCTTATATAGCGGCTGTCGAAGGCGTTGGGCACGGCGCCATACGGCGAGCGTGTGCCCACCAGGCCGGTCGCGAACTGGTCCAGATTGGTCTTGCCCAAAACGATGGCGCCGGCGGCCTGCAGTCTTTCTACCGCTGCGGCCGAGCGCTCGGGCGTATAGGCAAAGGCGGGGCAGGCGGCCGTGGTGGGTAGGCCCGCGACATCGATATTGTCCTTGACCGCGAACGGAACGCCGTAGAGCGGTAGGGCCGAGGGCTGGCCGCCGGCGCCCTGCAGGCGGGCATCCAGGACATCTAGCTGGGCGTCGAGCTCGGCGCCGCTCACGATATGAATCCATGCCGGGTCGTCGCTGCCCAGGCTGTCGCGTAGCGCATGAAGCGCGCTACGGGGCGTATGGGCGTTGTCGGCGTAGGTGGCCTGCCAGTCGGCCAGGGTCGAAATGGTCATAGAAGCTGCATACAGAGGTGTATACAACCGCTTAGCAACGCCTATGCCAGCCCGGCGTCGATCCGACTTCAGCTGGTCGAAGCGACGCTACCGACGCGCCCCCACAAGCGGCCGGTCGTCATACTAGCCACGCGCGAATGGGTACACGATCGCGGCCGCCAGCGGCGGCTAAGCTATTGAAAATGCACGGCGGCCAGGCGCCGACGCCTGTTTTTCGACGGCGGTGAAACAGGCGGACACGTGCCGTCGTTCCTGCGTCGGGTCGATAATTCGGTTACGGGATACGGTTCGCCAGGCCGGCAACGGGTGGCGTGACGTCCGTGGCCAGGGTGCCGGCACGCAGGGCCAATCTGGTGCAGCCTGCTCATCTTTTGTGCAGGTTCATCATGCCTGCTGTTAAAAAAGGCCCGACTCCAGGCCGGCAGCCATCATCAGGCCCAGTTCTTCACACTGGCTTTCGAACGCCGCATCGAAAGTGCCCTGGCAGATCAACGGTGCCTGTATGGCCTTCCAGCGCAGCCCGCCGGTAATGCTCTCGATGGCGCGTCGTGTACCTGTGCCGTCATGGCCGGCGCGGATATAGACCGCAAAGGGCAGGGCGTCCGTATGGTCGAGGCAGTGGTAATAGCTGCGGTCGAAGAAGTCCTTGAGCGCGCCGCTCATGGTGCCAAGGTTTTCCGGCGTGCCGAGGATGACTGCGTCGGCGGCCAGCACGTCGTCCGGCCCGGCCTCCAGCGGCGCGATCCAGCGTGCGCTGACGTGGTCGATATCCGGATTGTTCAGGCCGCGCAGCACCGCATCGCGTAGGCGGCGGGTGTTGGGCGAGGGCGCGTGCGCGATCACGACGACGTGACGGCGGGTATCGCTCATGTTTTGTAGTCCTATAAGAAAATAAAGCTGTTTAGAAAAGAGGGTTCGAAAGCCAACCCGCTGATCTATTGACTGGCAGTATGTGCAGGCGGCGCAGCACGGAATGCGCGTTGTTGTAGCGTTGTAATCGTTCTGTAATATCGGAATAAGGGTGGAGCGAAATTTATTTTAATTTGCAGATACAGCATTCGTTTCCTAAGTATCTGACCCGCAATGAGCCGGCCCGCATTTGAATCGCGGCCAAGTTAAATTGTGGATGAATCGTTGTCATACGCTCGATGGAAACGGTGTACGCTTGCCCCTGTGCCTCGCCCATAGAGGTCTGCTGTTGCCACAACCGGTCAATACCTGCCATGACGGCCGAAGTTGTTGAGAAAAATCGTGAGCGGTGCCCCAAGTGCGAAAGCTTTGGCGTGCTCCCGTTACGTCGACATGGTTTCAGAAAGATGATGAACCTGCGCAACTACTATCGCTGCATCGACTGCGGCCACCGTTTTTTGGCGCGGCGACGATAGCGATTCTGCGCGGCTCGGGATGCTATGCTTGCGCCTGATTTTGCGGCGCACGTATTCATGCAATGAATGTTCGGGATATCGACCTGAACCTGCTCGTCTTTCTCGATGCGCTGCTGCGTGAGCGCAGCGTAACGAAAGCGGCGCTGGCGATGGATCTGAGCCAGCCGGCGATGAGCAACGCGCTGCGGCGCCTGCGCAAACTGTTGGGCGACCCGGTGCTGGTACGCACCGCCAGCGGCATGCAGCCCACCGACCGTGCGCTCAAACTGCAGCGCCCGGTGCGCAACGCATTGGCCCAGCTGGAAAGCGCGATCGCGCCCAACCGCGCATTCGAACCGGCCACCGCCGAGCGGCTGTTTACCATTCTCATTACCGACTATGCGGCCTCGGTGCTCATGCCGCATGTGGTGGGTGTGCTCGAGCGCGAGGCGCCGAACATCGCGCTCAATATTCTCAGCGCGGGCAGCGATGCCATCGACCAGATCGAGCGGGGCGAGGCGGACGTGCTGGTCAACCGGTTCGGCAAGCTGCCGGCCAATTTCCACCAGCAGCAGCTCTGGAGCGATCGCATGGCCTGCCTGATCCGCAAGGATCATCCGGCGCTGGTCAAGGCCAACGGCGAGCTCACCCTGGAAACGTTTCTTGCGGAAAAACATATTCTGATCACCCAGACCGGCGTGGGGCTGGGGCGTATCGACGAAGTGCTGGCCGATACGGGCCGCTCGCGCCAGATCAGCGTGCTTACCCGTCATTATCAGCTGCCGCGTGAGCTGGTGGCCAACAGCAATATGATTGTGGCGCTGCCGGCACGCATCGCCCGCTATCAGGCACGGCATCTGGGCCTGGCCGTGCTCGACCCGCCAATGGAGCTGCCGGAATTTCATATCGGCATGACCTGGGGCGCGCTCGACCACCACGACGTGGCCCACCGCTGGCTGCGCGAGCGCATTATCGCCATCGCCCGCGAACATTTAAGCTGACGGCCGGGCAGGCGACTGCCGCGATTTCGAACAACAACAGGAGATACCCATGACCGATCGATTCGATCTGACCGGCCGTATTGCGCTTATTACCGGCGCGGGCGGCGGCCTGGGCAGCGGTTTTGCTACCGCGCTGGCTGAAGCCGGGGCGAAAGTCGTGCTCTGCGGGCGTCGCGAAGGCCCGCTCGTGACCACCGCCGACGCGGTACGCGACGCCGGCGGCGAGGCGACGGTCGTGCCCATGGATGTCAGCGATACGGCATCGGTTAGCGCCGGCTTCGACGCCGCGGAAAAAGCGTTCGGCACGGTCGATATCGTGGTCTGCAATGCGGGCGTGGCCGCGGCCGCGCCGGCCATGGACATGGACGAGGCCGACTGGCTGAAGACCATCGAGGTGAATCTGAACGGCTGCTGGCGAGTAGCCACCGAATGCGGCCGGCGGCTGCGCGAGGCCGACAAGCCGGGCAGCGTGATCAACATCACGTCGATTCTCGGCCATCGGGTAGCGGCGGCACTGGCCCCGTATGCGGCCTCGAAAAGTGCGCTGGAACAGCTCACCCGCAGTCTCGCCCTGGAATGGGCACGCTACGGTATCCGCGTGAACGCCATCGCGCCGGGCTATATCTCCACCGATATCAATCGCGGCTTTTTCGAAACCGACGCCGGGCAGAAGATGCTCAAGCGGATTCCGCAGCGCCAGCTCGGCCATGTCGATGACCTGGTCGGCCCGCTGCTGCTACTGGCCTCGGATGCCGGGCGCTACATGACCGGCAGCACGATCACGGTCGACGGCGGGCATCTGCAGTCTACGCTGTAGGGCGTGTCGTCATAAGATATGACGGCACGCCCTGGTTTGCGCCCGGCGGCTTGGGTCGGGGCGCCGTGCCGATAATGAACGCCGTTCACTATCGCGCTATGCTGGCCCTATTTGGTCGGGCGATAATCCATGGCACGCCGCAGTGAACACACCCGCGAACAGCTGCGCGATCTCATGCTCGAGGCCGCCGAGCAGCTGATCGTGAACAAGGGCCTGGCCGGGCTGAGCGCGCGTGCCATCGCCCGGCAGATCGGCTATACGCCGGGCACCATCTATCTGGTGTTCGCCAATCTGGACGATCTCATCCTGCAGGTGAACGCGCGCACGCTCGACCGCCTGCGGCTGCCCATGCAGGCCGCGGTGGCCGCCACCGACGACCCGGAACAACAGCTGCTGGGCGCCGCGCGGGCATATGCGGATTTCGCCCGCGGCCACCCGAACCTGTGGCGGGCCTGTTTCGAGCATCGCCTGCCGGAAGGCGTGGCGGGCCCGGACTTCATCGATACCCGTATCGCCCAGCTGGTGGAGCTCATCATGGCGCCGCTGGCCCGGGTGTCGGGTGCCGAAGGCGCAGCGCTCGATGCCGCGGCCCAGTCGCTGTGGAGCGGCGTGCACGGCGTATGCATCCTCACGCTCACCGGCAAGCTGCATATGGTCGGCGGCCAGGCGACCGAACACCTGACCGACGACCTGATCACCCACTACCTGGCCGGCCTCGTCAGCCGGACGTCGCCGGCGAGTTCGCGCGCTTAGGCGCCGGCACCGGCTCGCCGCTGTCGAGCATGCCTTGCACACGCTGCTGCAGGTCGGCGGCGTCCACCTGTTCCGGCGCGACCGGCTCACCGGCGATCAGCTCGATACGCGACCGAAACCGCTGCGGCAGCCGCTTCATGGCCGGGCCGCCCTTGCGCGAAAAGAAGCTGCCCCACATGCCCCGCAGGGCCATGGGCACCACCGGCACCGGCGTGCGTCGCACCACCCGCTCAACGCCTTCACGAAACGTCTGAAGTTCGCCGTCGCGGGTGATCGCGCCTTCCGGGAACAGGCACACCACCTGGCCATCTTCCAGCTCGCGGGCAATGGCGTCGTAGGCGGCTTCCAGGCGTTCCGGGTCTTCCTTGGCGGGGGCGATGGGAATGGCCTTGCCGGTACGGAAGATGAACGACAACACCGGGATATCGAAGATGGTGTGATACATCACGAAGCGGGCGGGGCGGCGTACCGAGCCGCCCAGAATCAGCCCGTCCATGAAGCTCACGTGGTTGCACACCAGAAGCACGCCGCCTTCCTCGGGGATGTTCTCCAACCCGCGCTTGCGCACCCGGTAGATCGTGCTCACCAGCAGCCAGATGATGAAACGCATGGTGAACTCGGGCACCAGCGTGAAGATGAACACCACCACCGCGGCCGTCATGATGGCCGTGGCCAGAAACAGTCCCGGAATGCTCAGCCCCAGCGCGAGCGCGCCCACCGCATACAGCGAGGCCAGGACCATGAACAGCGCGTTGATGATGCTGTTGGCCGCGATGATGCGCGACAGCCGCTCGCGCGGCGCGCGCTCCTGAATAAGCGCATACAGCGGCACGATATAAAAACCGCCGAACAGACCGATCAGGCCCAGGTCCGCGAGCACCCGCCAGCTGCCATCCAGGGCCAGAAACGCGCCCAGACCCACTTCGTTGGCGGGGGTGGCCACGCCGGCAAAGCCCAGATCCACGCCGAACAACACCAGGCCGGCCGCACCGAAGGGCACCAGCCCCAGCTCGATCCGCCCGCCCGAAAGCCGGTCGCACAGCATGGAACCGATGCCGATACCAAAGGAAAACAGCGCCAGCAGCAGGGTGACCACCGTTTCATCGCCGCCCAGGTCCACGCGCACATAGTTGGGCAGCTGCGCCAGATAGATCGCCCCCACTGCCCAGAACCAGCTGATGCCCATGATCGACAAAAAGATCGTCCGGTTCTCGCGCGCATAGCCGACGATGCGCACCGTCTCCGTGATCGGGTTCCAGTTGAACTTCAGGTCCGGCGCGCTGGGCGCCGTACGCGGAATGAACAGGCTCACCAGCCAGCCCAGCACCGCAAACACGAACACGCTTGCCCCGATCACAATCGTGCGATCGCCCACCGTATGCACCAGCTGGCCGCCGGCAATCGTGCCGAGCAGAATCGCCAGGAACGTCCCCAGCTCCACCATGCCGTTGCCGCCGGTCAGCTCGCGGTTGTCCAGATGCGCCGGCAGATAGCCGTACTTCACCGGCCCGAACAAGGTGCTCTGCGCGCCCATCAGGAACAGCAGCAGCATGAGCAGCACCAGGCTATGCAGGGCAAAGGCCACCGCCGCCCCGGCCATGATCACGATCTCCAGCGCCTTGATCCAGCGCATGAGCGTGGCCTTGTCGTACTTGTCCGCAATCTGGCCCGCCGTGGCCGAAAACAGAAAGAAGGGCAGGATGAACAACGCCGCCGCCACGTTCACCAGCACGTTCGTGCTCATGCCGCCCTCGGTCATCGCCCAGCTCGACCCCTGAAAGGCGATGAGGATGACCAACGCATTCTTGAACAGATTGTCGTTGAACGCGCCAAGGAACTGGGTAAAGAAGAACGGCGAAAACCGCCGCTCGCCAAGAAGCCTGAACTGCCCGGAAGCCATGCTGCGATCCGAATTAATTAAACGGTGTTCAATTTATAGCAGTGGAAGAATCTGCTGGCAAGCTTGTTGATGATTTAAACGGGCACTCGGAGCCGCCGCGAACGCCGTCGCCACCGTTTGTGGGCGGGGGGAACCGGTATCGGCTAGCGCGGCGCGGCTTGGCTAAAGGCGGTAGCCATCTACCCGCCAGCGCTGGGCGCGAAAGGTTCGCACCCGTTTCAGCGGCCGGCCGAGGGCGTGAATGAAGCTCTTGTGAATGCCGGCGGTGCGCTGGGTGTTGTCGGGGAATTCGATCTGATGATGGGCGAGCACGAGCCGGGCGCCGGGGGGGAGCACGGCGGCGACGTCGCGGGCCAGGCGTTGCATGGCGCGGGGTTCGAGGTAGTAGAGCAGTTCTGCGATGACCACGGCTTCGTAGCGGGTGCCCGGCAGGCGGGCGGGCAGGGCGATCTGCCAGGCGTGGGCGTGGGGCGCATTGGCCAGGGCATCGCGGGTGAGCCGGGTGGCACTGGGGCTGCCGTCGCAGGCGTGCAGCTTGAGTGCGCGTCGGGCCAGGGCCTGGCTGTTGGAGCCGTTGCCGCTGCCCAGTTCGAGAATACGGGCCATGGGGCCGTGGCCGAGCGCGCGCAGGATGCGCTGGCGCTTGATGGCTTCATCGCGGGCGGTAAACGTGTGCCAGGGGTCCGGGCCGGCGCGGAACTTGGCTTCGAAGCCGGCGAGGTCGATGGCTTGGCGATGCGCGGATTTCATGGCCGGCGGCCGAAGCGTTCGACGGGATGGCCGAAGCGCACGCGCAGATCGCGGCCGATCGTAAAGCCCTGCGCATCGTCGACGAGCTGGCCGAACTGGCTGCGATAGAGTTTGAGCGCGGCCTGTTTCATGGCCGCGCGGCGGCGTAGCGGCAGGCGCAGATTACGCCCGCGTGGCCGTGGGTGGTGCGGTTCGATACGCGGCCAGACCAGATACGACAGCCGCGGGATGGAGGCTGGCCAGGCGCGTTTGACCGCCGCCGCGACGGCGCGGTGGTCGGCATGGTTGTCGTGCATCGACGGGGTGACGATCAGCTCGGGGCGCGGCCGGCGGGCGAGATCGCGGGCCAGGCGGGCGATGGTGGCCGGGCCTTCGAAGCCGAGATCGCCGTCGGCATAGCCGAGAAAGCGCAGGTCCTGGTGACGGATGCCGGCGCGGCGCAGTACGCGCTGCGTTTCTGCATAGCGGGTATCGCGCAGCCGCGCCCGTGGCCAGCGTTCGCTTTCACGATGCGAGGCGCCGCCGTCGGTCACCAGGGTGACGTCGACCATCGTGCCGCGTGCCCGCAGGGCGGCGATGAGCCCGAAGGCGCCGATGGCTTCGTCGTCTGGATGCGGGGCGACGACGTGGGCGCGTGCAATGTGTTCCAGATCCGGCGCGTTCATAGCGACAGCTCGATATGCCCGGCCGCCGCGGCCGTGCCGGTTTTCACCCGCTGGGCGTCGGGGGCAGGTTGGCGCAGATAGACCATCAGATCGGCCATATGCGCGCACAGGGGGTCGGTTTCGAAAAACGCGGATAGCCCGACACACTGCTGGGCGAGGGTGAGCGCCTGTTCGCCGGCGTCCAACACCGCGCTGCGGGCGTTGGCCACAAGCGCCGGATGATGATCGGCATCGGTTTCATACAGGCGCGCAGCGGTGCGCTCGACCACGGCGGCCGCGCTGTCGGCCAGGCCGAACAGGCGCCCCAGCCGGGCGGCCTGGTGCGGGTCGCCCTGGCGGCCGCGGGTCACCAGATGCCGGCGTACGCCGTCGAACAGGCCGGCGATGCCGCCGGCATGGACGGCCACAAAACGCAGCGCGCCCGCGCTGAGCCAGGGTTCGCGCTCATAGTCGCCGGGTTGGCCGATGCGTATGTCGTGGTCGCTTAGCGGCGCGTCGTGCCAGCGCACGAGATGGGTATGCGAGCGCTGCATACCCAGCACCTGCCACCACTCGGTATCGAGGGTCGGCGGCGTGCGCGCGAGATCCACGACCAGCAGCTGCTTGGCGTCGCTGTCTGGCACCTCGGCGCTGACCAGTGCATGGCTGAGCAGCCCCGCGCCTGAGGCGAAGGCCTTGCCGCCGTCGAGCCGGTCCTGGGCGAGCGTGAGTGCTTCGCCGGCCAGCGGCGCGTTCCATACGCCAAAACAAGCGCCCTGACGCGCGGCTGCGTGCAGGGTGGCCGCCGCGTTGGTATCGCCATAGCGGTTGATGATCTGCAGGGCATCGATATGGCCTTCGAACAGACGCCCGAGGGGCAGGTCGAAGCGCCCGGCGGCATAGAGGCGGCGCAGCAGGGTGCGATAGGTGGATGCGTCGGCCGGGTCGTCGAAGGCCAGGCCT
>NZ_CAXGSH010000018.1:0-44849 GCF_964012375.1 uncultured Salinisphaera sp. | reverse complement strand
TTGCATGGCTTGGTCATAGGATGGCCATGACGCGGCGCCATGCGCCTTGTATCGAGGCCTTTTGGGACACAAACGCGATCCGTGCATGAACAGATCAAAGGTTCCCCAACTTAAAAGAGCATTGCATGCGAATTCTTATCGCCAACGTCAACACCACCACCTCCATGACCGACGCCATTGCCGCCCAGGCACGGCGCGTGGCCGCCCCCGGCACCGAAATTGTCCCCCTTACGCCCGCGTTCGGCGCCGAATCGGTGGAAGGCAACTATGAAAGCTATCTCGCCGCGATCGCGGTGATGGAAACCATTCGTGCCTACGAGGGCGAATACGACGCCATCATCCAGGCCGGCTACGGCGAACACGGCCGCGAGGGGCTACAGGAGCTGTTCGACGTGCCGGTGGTGGATATCACCGAAGCGGCGGCGGCGAGCGCGATGTTCGTCGGCCACAAATACTCGGTGGTCACCACGCTCGACCGGGCCGTGCCGCTCATCGAAGACCGCCTGCTGCTGGCCGGCTTCGATCGGCGCTGTGCCTCGGTACGGGCCAGCGGGCTAGCCGTGCTCGATCTCGAACGCGACCCGGACGCCGCTATCGAGCGCATCGTCGAACAGGCCGTGGCCGCCGTGGAAGAAGACCGGGCCGAGGCGATCTGCCTGGGCTGTGGCGGCATGTCGGGGCTGACCCAGCGCGTGATCGAGCGTACCGGCGTGCCGGTGATCGACGGCGTGGCCGCGGCCGTGTGCCTGGCCGAAGGGCTGGTCCGCCAAGGCCTGACCACCTCCAAGAGCCGCACCTATGCGCCGCCGCGGCCCAAGCAGTTCAAGAACTGGCCACCCGGCAGCTAAGGCGGGCTGGGCTCAGCCGTGGCCGAGAATACGCCGGTAGCCGCCGGCGATCAGCGCCGCGATATCGATCTGTAGCGTCGATAGCGGCGTGTTGGGTGGATAGGCCAGATAGACCGAGTGCCACTCGGGGTGCCATTTGTCCTTGAACGCTTTCAGGCCCTTGTAGTTGTAGAAGCGGTTGCCGTGTTCGAAGGCAATACGGGCCAGCTGTTCGGCCGGGCGGGCCCAGGGCGTGTCGCCCACGCCGGCCAGCGGCGCCACGCCCAGACAGAACCAGTCATAGCCGGCCGCCTGTGCGGTCTGCATGAGCCGCACGAACAGGAAATCCATGGTGCCGCCGGGGGCATCGCCCATATGGCGCATGAGGTCGATGGAATACTCCTCCTTGTGGCCGTAGCTGGGCAGAATGCTGGCAAAGGCGATGATGCGCCCCGAGGCCTCGCGTACCACCGCAATCGGCGCGCGCTGGAGATAGTCGCGATCGAAACAACCCAGCGAGAAGGCCTTTTCGGCCGGCCTGTCGCCCAGCCAGTCGTCGGAGACGCCGGCCAGATCATCCAGCAGGGCCGTCTCGAACGGTGGTTCGAGCACTTCGAAGTCCAGCCCCAGACGCTGGGCACGATTGAGGGCCCCGCGCTTGTTTTCGTTGCGTTTGCCGGTCATGGAGAAGTCGGCGAGGCTCACGCGTGCGATCTCGCCCAGCTTGAACAGCACGAAGCCGTTGTCCAGATAGGCCGATAGATCGTCCGGGCCAACCTGATAGAACACCGGCGTACAGTGCTGGGCCTCGGCCAGACGCCGAAATTCGGCGATGGCCGTACGCCGGGCCGCGGCATCGCCCACCGGGTCCGACAACGCGATCAGGCGATTGCGCACCGCCGCATAGCCGAGCAGCGCTTCACGGTTCGCGCCGCTGTAGAACAGGGCCTTGTCACCCAACAGCAGCAGGTGGGAATAGCCGTTGGAGCCGTGCGCGTTCAGCCACCCCACCAGATCGTCGAGGGCGGGCCCGTCCGGTTTGTCCAGCGTCGGCTCCGGCCAGCGCGGCCAGGTCCAGATCACCAGCACGACCACGCTCAAGGAGGCCACCAGCGCACCGCGCAGGAATCGTGTCGAATGGATATCGAAACCGAACACCAGCGGGTTGAGCGGTCCGCCGTTATAGAACACCTGGCCGAGCAGCAGATAGCCGACGAGTGCAACCAAAAGCGCCAGCGTCCACGGCCAGGCGCTGAGCTGGCGCGACAGGCTGCCGTGTCGATCGAAGGTATCGCGCCCTGCCCACAGCAACGCAGCAACCGCAAGCAGCAGTGCACTCGTGCCCCAGTCCAGACCGCGTATCAGACCGAACAGGGCGCCAGCCAGCAGCAGCGCGATCGCAAGCCAGAGCGCGCGCCGCAGCCGCAGTGCCAGCCCGCGGGCCGCCACGATGAGCGTCAGGCCGACCACAACGCTTGCCAGATGACTGACCTCGACCGCTGCCAGCGGCAGCCATTGCGACAGCAGCCGGTTGTGCGACAACAGGTTGGGAAACGCCGCGCCGGCTAGCAGCAGCACGCCGGCCACGGCGGTCAGCCCGGATAGCAGTCGCAGCCCGAGATTGACGGCCTGCGACAGCGGCCAGGCCAGAATCGAAACCACCGGATGACTGCGCAACGTCGCCGCCAGACGCGAACGGGCCAGCATGTCGGCGCCCAGAAACAGCGCGACGATCAACGGCACCAGATAATAGGCGACTCGATAGAGCACGAGCGCGGCGACCGCGGTTTCGGTATCGCTGCCCTGGGCCACGAGCAGGCCGACCAGCGTGGCATCGAACACGCCGAGCCCGCCCGGCAGAAAGCTGAGAATGCCCAGCGTCGCGGCCAGCACGAAAGATGCAATCAGCACCGTCGGCGGCATCGCTTCGCCCAGCACGAACACACAGCTCCACAGCACGGCGACGGCCAGCAGCCATTCGATGACCGACATCGACACAAAGGCACCGGCCTGCGTCGCGCTCAGGCGCTCCACGGAGGCGAAACGCCCGACCCGCCCCAACGAAGTCATGGCCAGCAACAGATAGACCGGCAGATACAGCGCCACCAGTCCGAGCGCGGCGAGCACGAGCCATTCCGGCATGGGCGTGGCCCCCAGCACAGCCGGGCGCGCGATCAGGGTGAGCACCGCCAGCGCCGACAGCCCCAGCGGCAGGGCCGCGGCCACCAGGCCGGCATAGCGCAATGCTGCCGACGTGGCGACCCCGTCGCCGCTGAGCAGGAGCACGCGCAGACTGGAGCCGGTCAGCCCCGACAGACTGGCGACGTTGTTGATGCCGGTCACGATCATGCCCACGCGCAGGCCGGTGAGCAGACGCCGCCGATAGCCGATCACGCGTGCTGCGATCACGTCGTAGCCGGCCGTGGCGCCGCTTGCCAGCACGCCGCCGAGCGCGAGCATCAGCAGATAGGGCGGTGCGACCGCGGCCAGATTTTTCTGAATCGCGCGCAGATCCACATGCCGCGCTTCAAAGACCAGCAGCGCGACGACCACCCCAACCACGACGAACGGCATCACCCGTGCCAGCAAACGCCAGGGCGACGGCGATTCCATCACTTCGTTTTCGCGGGTCATTGCGGGCGCCATCCTCGTGCAGGTTGTGCAGAAGTTAGGCCGTTTCGGGCCGGCAAACAACAACACGCGGGCTTTTTGAACCGGCCTGAAAATCGGGGCACCGACAAAGCGTGCGGCACTGAACACACAACGACCCAGAATCGGCCTTTTGCAGGCCGCATGGCATGCCCAGGCCAAACGCGGCAGTATGCCGATCACCACCGCACCCTCTTCTGTTGCATGCCCCTCGCATCCGAATCCAAGCCAAACGCCCGCGCCCCGGCGCGCGCGCCGCTAAGCCTGCGTCGGGCGCTGCAACTTAGCTGGGCGGGGACGTGGCGCTTCGCCCTGGCAGGGCCGCCGATCGGCACCGCGCTATTCGTGGTCCCGGCAATGCTGCTTTCGCCTACCGGTTCGCCGTTGACCCATGACGAAGTGCTCGGCGGCTGGCTGTTCTTCTCGATATTCGCCTATTTCTTTGCCGGCCCCTCCGCGGCCGTGGCCGGGGCGCTGTATGGCTGGATGAAATACCGCAGCAGCCATCGCAGCCGCTGGGGCCTGGGCGCGCTCGCCGGCACGCTGGGCTGGCTGCTGCAGATTTCGGTCGCTGCGCTATGGGCCGCCGACGCAGAGCACCTGCAGGCCGTCGCTTTCACCCCGCTTGCACTGGCGGCCGGCGCGCTGTGCGGGCGGTTGTTCGACCTTGACCGCTCGACAGCCGGCGCTCCGCCACCATGAGAACGACGCCGACCGTCGTCTGTAGCGGGCGTCGTCGCCTCTGGCCCGCTGCCCTGCTGTCGCTATTGCTCGCGCTGGTGGTGATCGGCTGTAGCGCGCCTTCCGAGTCGGTCGCCGATATCCGCATGGTGCCTTGGCGCGGCGCCGACGGGCAGTTCGGTTTCTCGACCCTAGAGGGGCGCACGCTCGTCGAGCCGCGCTTTGCACAGGCCCGGCCTGGCGGTCACGGTTATGCGCCGGTCGCCACCGCAGCGGATCGCTGGGGGCTGGTCGATGCCCACGGCCGTATGGCGCTGGATTTTGACTATACAGCGATGGAGTTCCTCGACACGCCGCATGCCGCGCTGGTCGTCACCAAGACCGAATACAACGCCTGGTGGCGGGTGTGGGAGTGGCGTTTCTGGCCGGAGTTCAACATCCTGAGTACGTCGCATAACGGGCCCACGCTGGTAACCCGGGTGCCGCGCGCGATCTGGCGGGTGTACAACCCGAACACCGGCCAGACCCTCTATGAAAGCAACCGGGCCGACGACAAGAAGGGCGGCGCCCCCAGCCGTTACTGGCGCGACGACTGGAAGCCCGAGCGTTATCGCCCGGCCGATCTGTGGATCGGCCATTGGCCCGACGGCGCAGTGGTTATCGACGACACGCTGTATGCGAGCGACGAGGCCGGCCGTTTCGTCGCCGTGGCCGAAGATATACGCGACCGCCTTGCCGACGGCACCTTCCTGCAACGTATCGAAGATAAGCGCCATCGCCGTGTCGGCCGCGACGGCCGGCCGGTCGATAAGCAGATATTTACCGAACGCTTCGGCGTGCCGGTCAAGACCGACGACGGCGATACGATTATCTTGGCGCGCAGCGAGGTTTTCGAAGACGAAAACGGGCGCTTCTATCTCTTCCCGGATCTGTCGCGCGCGTTGCCCGCTGCGCTACCGGACTTTCGTTTCGACGATGGCAATTATCTGGCCACCACGGTGTTCGCCCAGCCGGGCGCGGTGGCTGCACTCACGCCGGTCCCGAACAGCCGGTGGTTTGCGCTCACGTCGCGGGTGACGCGCACCGGCCGAATCGAGCCGGGCACGACGCTGACGTTCTTCTTCGACAGCGACGGTCAATGGGCGCCCGATTGGGAGCCGCGCCCTGGCTTTTACTGCATGCTCGCCGACGGGCGCATGCTGTTTCGCCATGCCGAGCCTTATGGCGTGCTCTCACCCGATCTGACCTTCGAGTCGCTGCCCATGACCGACATGGGCAGCGGCGCGCTCGGCCCGCACCGCTATGCAGGCACGGACAGCGAAGGCCGCAAGGGCATCTACGACACCGAACACCACCGCTGGGTATTTCGAGCAGCGAACATCGCCCTCGACAGCACGGCGCTCGCGCCCGACCGGGTCGTCTACCGCGCCAAGAACGGCGAGGGCAAGGCTGTTGGCGAAGGTCTGCTCGACAGTCAGAGCGGCGACATCGTCGTCGCGCCGGTCTACGGCTATATCGAAGACGACGGCCGCGTGCTGTTCGAACCGGACACCGGCGAGCCGATCCACTTCTATATCGACCTGCAAACGGGCCGCGAATACCGCGACGGCGCAGCGCGACGGCCGTCGACTCAGCCCTAAGCCCGTGTGCGTACCGGCGACCGCCAGGCGTCGCGCCGTACGCGGACCTGGCGGTTCAGCGATACGTATTCACGCTGAGGCATGCCAACGCGCCACCGCCGCACCCACCTCGGCGAGCACGCGATCACGTTGGGCGTTCGATGCGTCCGAGCCCGTGTAATAGGTGGCAATCAATACCGGCGCGGCACCATGGGGCCTGGCAATGGCGATATCGTTGCCGGTGTTGTTGCCGCCGGAACCGGTCTTGTCGCCGATACGCCAGCCTTCGCCCAGGCCGGCACGCAGGCGGTTGTCGCCGGTTTCATTGGCTTCGAGCCATGCAATGAGCTGGTCGCGCGAGGCCGAAGTAAGACGATCACCCAACAGAAGCTTCTGCATGAGTGCCACCATCGCTCGCGGCGTGGTGCTGTCGTGCGGGTTGCCGGGGATGTATTCGTTGAGCGCTGTCTCGTAGCGATCCAGCCGGGTCACGTCATCGCCGAGCGAACGCATGAAGGCGGTGAGCGCTTCCGGTCCGCCCAGACTCTCGAGCATGAGGTTGCCGGCGGTGTTGTCGCTCAACGTGATCGCGGCGCGACAGATCGCGCCCAGACGCATGCCGCTGCCGGCATGCTTTTCGGTCTCGGGCGAATAGGTCACGAGATCGTTCGTGCTGTAGTCGATATGTCGGTCGAGCGACTCTTCGTTCGCGTCCACGCGGGAGAGGATCATCGCCGCGGCGACAACCTTGAACGTGCTGCACAAAAGAAAGCGCTCGTCGCCGCGATGGGCGATATGTCGATCGTTGCCGGTATCGAGCACGGCGACGCCGAGGCGGCCGCCGTGGCGCTTTTCAAGCTCGTGCACCGTCGCCGCGAAATCGTCAGTCTCGCGGGCAACAACCGCCGGCATACCGAACACTGATAGCGCGGCACCCGCGGTGAGTTGTTTCAGAACACGACGACGTGTGGCCACAAGACATATCCATGATGAGAACCGCGCGCGAGCTTAGCAGCGGTGTCCCCTGGGCATCGCCAACGGCCATCGAAGCACCCGGCCCGGCAAAGCTCGCTTCGCGGTTGCGTAATCGCTGCCGCACTCGTAAAACGGTCGGCATAAGCGCCCCGGTTTATGGCGTCTACCTGTCCAACCCGAGACATACAATATGAGCAATACAGTGGCGATCGTCGGCAGCGGCCATACGAAATTCGGCCGGCTCGACGACAATCTGGAAGCCCTGATCGTGGCGGCTACGCGCGAAGCAGTGGAAGAATCCGGCCTCGCGCCCGAGCAGATCGACGCGGTCTTTCTCGGCCATTTCAACTCCGGCATGGTCACCGACGGCTTTGCTGCATCGTTGATTCATCAGGCCTATCCAGAGCTGCGCTTCAAACCGGCCATGCGCGCTGAAAATGCCTGTGCCTCAGGCTCGGCGGCCATCCATGCCGGCATGAACACCATCCAGGCCGGCAAGGCGAAAACCGTGCTCGTGGTCGGCGCCGAGAAAATGACCCATCGCTCGACCGCCGATGTCACCACGGCCCTCGCCGGCGCCGGCTATCAGAACGACGACCATGAAAAGACGCTGAGCTTTCCGCAGGTGTTCGGCGTGGCCGCGAACCAGTACGCCGAACGCTATGCGAGCCCGCTCGATGCGATGGCGCATATCGCGGCCAAGAACCACCACAACGCCATGCGTAACCCGCTGGCCCATATGCAGAAGGAATTCTCTTTCGAGGCCTGCAGTCAGGTCAGCGACAAGAACCCCGAGATTGCCCCGCCGTTGCGCCTGACCGATTGCTCGCTGGTCACTGACGGCGCCGCCGCGATCGTGCTCACGGCTGGCGACAACGCCGCGAACTTCGATAACGCCGCCCGTTTTCGCTCGGCCGTACACGTAAGCGATTTTCTGCCCATGGGCCGTCGGGATTTCGTGGCCTTCGAAGGCCCGGAACGCGCCTTCGCCATGGCACTCGAACAGGCCGGCGTGGCGCTCGCCGATATCGACTTCGCCGAAGTCCACGACTGTTTCACCATTGCCGAGCTGCTCACCTACGAAGCCATGGGCCTCGCGCCCAAAGGCGAAGGCGCACGCGCGATCGAGGACGGCAGCGTCTACCGCGACGGCCGCCTGCCGGTGAATCTGTCCGGCGGACTGAAAGCGAAAGGCCATCCGGTGGGCGCGACCGGCGTATCCATGCATGCAATCGCCTATCGCCAGCTCACCGGCCGGGCCGGCGAGCTGCAGCTGCCCAACGCCAAGCTGGGGCTGATCTTCAACATGGGCGGCGCGGCGGTAGCGAACTACGTATCCGTGCTCGAAGCGGGTTAGCGGTTACCGCGTAGGTTCCGTACGACGGGCGGCGGCGCGAGCCGAATACCGAACTTCATGCAAAATCGACACTCGGTGATCGGCTGTTGCGCCAAACCACGCCCGGCGCTGGACATTATCCGCGTTTGAACATCGCGTTGCCGGCATCGATACTCTCGACAACCGTACAAGCAACGAACGCCATGAGTGAAGACGACCTGATCGAAGCCAACCCCTGCAAACTGCGTAACGGCGACTGGGGCTGCAAAACGCAAGAGCCCGTTCAGGTGGGCGATACGGTGCAGATCGTCACCCGGGCGAACAAGCAATGGCCGGCGCAGATCACCCAAGTGGTATGGACCGATGGACAGGTCTGTATTTGTGCGACCGCCAGCGAAAAGCAGCAATCCAACGGCACCGACGACGCCCAAAAGCCGCCGCGCAAGAAGCCGGCGCAGAAGAGCGGGCAGGCCGCGCCGACCGCCCCCGCCGCCCGGGCCGACGCGGCGGAAGAAAATGCGCCGCCGGCCCCGCCCCGCTTCGACGTACCGCCCACCGACGAACTCGATGCCATGGCCGACAGCGCGGCCGAACAGGGCGACGATGACGACGACCTGATGAACGCGCTCAGCGAGTTCGAGCGCGACCCCGGCTAAACGCTCGAGGCTCGTGCCAGCCTGACGCTCTGGCCGCCCGCCGGCTGGCATGAGCCGGCTAATGGAAAACACCACCGTGCGGGCCGGCCGCCGGCCGAGATGCGCGCCATGGTGTTTGACCGACTCTGACGGCCGCGCTGGCGAATGCATCGGCCCGAATCACGCAGCCACACGAAGCCAACCCACCACCTGATACAGCCGAGCCGGGCCGGGCAGCGACCCATGCGTGGGCGCGGTCGGCCCGGCCACGATACTTGCGCTATGCGCACAGCCAACGCGTAACGCATGCCAAGGCGATCTTAAAAAAAACAATCCTCCCGCCGATAGGAAGCCAGAATCTCGACATCCCTGCCACCAAAGACAGTGGACGAGCCGTTTGTTCATGGGCTCGGCACGCGTCCCCAATCTTTACGCGGACCATGAAACACTTACTGCATCGTATCGGTATCAGTCGCAAGTTCTTGCTGGCATTGAGCCTGCCCGCCTTGGCCATGCTCTACTTTGCCGTGACCGGCATCGTCGAACGCCAGCAACTCGTCGGCGAAATGAAGCGCCTGCAGTCGTTGACCGCCGTGGCCCAGCAGGCCGGCGGGCTGGTGCATCAACTTCAGCTCGAGCGCGGCATGACCGCTGGCTTTCTGGGCAGCGCCGGCCAGAGCTTCGACAACGAACTGCGCGAACAACGCCCGGCCGTCGATAGCGCGGTCAAGTCCTTCATCAATCAGCTCGCCGCCCTGGACGACAATCACCTAAGCGCCGCCATCCGCGACCGGATCGACGACGCTCGGCAACGCCTGAATGCGACCGCCGCCATGCGCAGCCGCGTGGATGCGCTGTCGGTACCACTGGCGGATGCGCTGGGCCACTACACGAGCACCAACGCCGCGCTCATCGGTCTTGCCGGCGAACTGGGCGATATGACCAGCGAAGCCCCGATCGCACGCGCGCTGTCCGCGTACTACAATCTGCTGGAAGCCAAGGATCTCGCCGGTATCGAGCGGGCCGTGCTGGCAAACGCATTCGCCGCGGACGCGATGCCGCCGGCGCTGTACCGGCGCTTTCTCAACCTCATCGGTTCCGAGAGCGCGTTCCTGAAAGCCTTCGACACGCTGGCTGCCCCGGCCATGCGCGACGCATATCAAACCGCCTTGTCCGGTCCCGAGATCGACCGTCTTGGTGGCCTGCGGCAACGCGCCATCGAGCGCGCTGACCAGGGCGGTTTCGGAGTGGATCCACAGCAGTGGTTCGACTGGCAAACGGTCAAGATCGGCCGGCTCAAGAGTGTGGAAGACACGGTTACCGCGGATATCGTCAGCATGGCCGAGGCCTTGCGCAGCCAGGCCCGAACCGACCTCTGGGCTTATGCCGCCATCGCGATTCTGGCATCGCTGCTGACGCTGGCGCTGACCACGGCCATCGTGCGCGCGATCGTAGGCCCGCTCAAACGTGCACTGCATGACATCACCCATCGCGATGGCGATCTGAGTCAGCGGCTGGCGGTGCCCGGCACCGACGAACTATCGCAGCTCTATCGCGCTTTCAACGAGGCGACCGAAAGCACCGCCCAGCTGGTGCGAAACATTCAGCGCAGCGCCCTGTCGGTGGAAGTGGCCAGCGGTGAAATCTCCCAGGGCAATCAGGATCTGGCGCAACGAACCGAGCAGCAGTCGGCCTCCATCGAGGAAACCGCTGCCAGCCTTGAGGAAATCAACGCCACGGTCCGCCACACGGCCGAAAACGCGGGCGAGGCCCAGCGTCTGTCCGAAGACGTGTCCGAGCAGGCCTCGCAGGCGCGCGCGATCGCCGACAACGCACGCAAGGCGATGAACGATATCCATAGCGCCAACCAGGAAGTCACCGACATCGTCGAAGCGATCGACGGCATCGCCTTCCAGACCAACCTGCTGGCCCTGAACGCCTCGGTAGAGGCGGCCCGGGCCGGTGAACACGGCCGCGGCTTTGCCGTGGTTGCCTCGGAAGTACGCCAGCTCGCCAGCCGCAGCGCGAACGAAGCCCAGCGTATCCGCCAGTTGATCGAACGCAACGTATCGACCATCGATACGGGCAACAGGCTGGTGGGCGATACGCACACCACGTTGACGGATATCGCCTCGCGTATCCGCCAGGTTGCCGCACTGGTGACCGATATATCGAGCGCCACGAACGAACAGTCGCAAGGGATCGAACAGATCAACCAGGCCATTGCGCAGCTGGAATCGGTGACGCAGCAGAACTCGGCCCTGGTGGAACAGGTGGCTGCGGCCAGCAAGTCGCTCGACGAGCAGGCGGTAGAGATGACCCGCGAAGTCGGCCAGTTTACGGTCGACGAGCAAGCACCGGCCCACACGGACGCCACCCACACGCATGGTTCGCCCGTAGCGACGTCCCGCGCGCCGTCCGGCGGCATGGCGGGCGCACTCGCGCTGGGCAGCTAGCGCTGACGCAGGCCAGGGGCGACGGCGCCGATCCGCGAAGTGCGGTCGGCGCTTTTTTATGCGGCCGGTTTATGCGACCAGGCCGTGCAGGCCCCTTCGAACACCCGGCGTACCCGGGCCGACGGCCCGCCCGCTGCCGGGGCTGGCGTGACCGCGACGACGAGCCCATGGCCTGGCGTTATCGACGACTAAGACAGGCATTCGGTTCGGACACGGCGGCTGGGCCTGCATGACCCGACGCGGGCGTCGGTCTTGGCGCGTGCTCCGCGGGCCGCCAAGCCGGCGTTACACCGACGCTGGCGCGCCCCTTTGCGCGGCCGTCTGAACTAGTCGCCCAGAAAGCCGCTCTCCGTGCGATTGCGGCCGAGACTCTTGGCGCGATACAAGGCTTGGTCGGCGGCATCGATCGGTTCCCGTTTGGGCGCGCCGGGCGTCCAGTCGAGCGTATCGAACCGGCTGTAGCCGACGCTCACGGTGACGATGCCGAACGCGTCGGGGCGATAGGCATGCTCGATTGCCAGTGCTTCGACGGCGGCTCGCAGCCGCTCGGCCGCCGACCGGATATAGGCCGCGTCGGCCTGCGGCAACAGGATCATGAATTCTTCACCGCCGTAGCGCGCCACTATGTCGAAATCGCAGCGCGTGGCACCACGCAGGGCAGTGCCTATGGCATGCAGCGTTCTGTCGCCAAGCAGATGGCCGTAGTGGTCGTTGTAGAGCTTGAAATAGTCGATATCGCATAGCACGACGCCGACGGTCGCATCGGGCGTCTGCGACCAGCGCACCAGAAAGGCATCCACGGCGCGACGATTGGGCAACTCGGTGAGCGCATCGGTCGCACTCAGACGCTCGAGTTCCCGATTCGTCCGTCGCAGGCTCTGCTCGACGACGTCAATCTGATGCCGAAACAACAGCATGAAGGCGCTGATCAAAGCGACGGCGGCGGCCGCACTGAAGCCGAACGCCACGGAACGCGCCGTATCGGGCACGAGCAACGGCACCGTGCCGTTGCCGAAATACTGATCGCAGATCCAGAACAGCAGCACGTTGGCAAACGCCAGCGCGCCGATCGTCGTGGCCCGGGCCCGTTCGAACAACAGCGGCAGAATGCTTACGATCGTGAAGTAGAACAGGTGTACGCCCAGACCACGGCCCAGATACCAGGTCACAACCGCGAGTTGGATCATCGCGACTAAGACGACGAAATTGCGTGCCGAATCGTGCCGGCGACGGTGGTTGGCCCGCAGTGTCCACAGATAGCCCGACATGATCACGACATTGCTGGCGAACACCGGCGCATAATAGGTAAACGCCGTACAGGCATAGAACAGCTGATAAGGCAGGGTTGTCACGGCACCGAACACGGCGAGCTGATTGCTGAGCATGATTCGCCGTCGCATGGCCGGATCGGTGTCGCGGGCCCCGATCTTCCAGAGTTTGGCCAACCATTTCAGCATTGTATCGGGGCCGCCGTCCTTGGCCGGCATTGAAGGTGTTCGCGCGGGTATCGGCCGCACGCGATCCGCCGCAGGCCAAGCCAGACCACGGCTGCGCAGGGTGCGGCGCTATGCATGCCACCGCTGTCTTATCGGTATCGGCCGATGCGGGCAGAACCTGATCACGCCGCGCCTCGTTTCAACGGCAAGCGCCTACCAAAGAACGCCTTTAACCGGCTGGGTCGCCGGCGGGGCCGGCCTGTCGATCGATTCCATGAGATCGATTTCGATGGTGGTACACATGGCCTCGAGCGGCAGATCGTGCGCGTTGTTGGCAAACGGATCGACCAGTTCATCGCCGATGTGCAGGGCGGCCAGAAACATCAGCGCGACCAGCGACGAGCCGATGGGCGTGAATATGCCCAGATACGGCGCGATGCCAATGGGCAGCAGGATACAGAAAAGGCGTACGAACAGCTGCGGGAAAAACCGATACTGCATGGGCAGCGGCGTTTTCTTGATGCGCTCCATACCGCCCTGCGAATTGGCGATATCAACATTCACCGCTTCCATGCGCGACTGCTGGATCGTATCGATATAGCCGTGCGCCAGCGCCTGGCCGGCCAGACGCCCGTTTTCGTTGAGCAGGGCGTTGGCCGCATTGGTGTAGGCAAGCACGCGTTCGGCCCGCTCGGGCGGCAGCAGCCGATAGGCCGGCTCCGAGCGATCCGTACCGCGCAGCTGGCAGCGCAGGATATGCACGTAGGCGGCCTGATTGACCACCATCGCCTCACGCAGCTCGCGTGCCCGTGCATCGGCCGAGTCGATACACGACAGGGCCAGGCGCGTGATATTGCGGGACGCGTTGATCATCAGCCCCCACAGCACCCGGCCTTCCCACCAGCGCGCATACGCCGAGTTCGATCGAAACCCCAGAAACAGCACGATGACCGTGCCGAACAGGGTGAGCGTGGTTCGCGACAAGGCCGACGACTGAAATTCCTGGTAGCGCTCGGGCTGGGCGAAATACAACAGCGTAATCAGCACGTCCCAGATGAACATCAGCAGCAGCGGCCACCAGATGCCTTTCAGGATATGACGGAAGCCCGGAATGGTGGGAATGATCATTGTTCAGGCGCGCACCTCGGGGCGATCGCTAAATGGCAACGGGCGATCGCGCTGCGGCGCAGCAATCAATCGCGGTCGACTTACTTGCTTGACCGCGAATAGGCGCGCTCGTTCGCCTCGCCCGGCAAATCACCGGATCTCCAACGCGGCCCAAGGTTCGCCGCAGGTCGCTTCGAGCGCTCCAGCGCCTGCGTTCGCGCTTACACTAGCCGATGGTCGTCGCGCTTGAAGTTCTCGGCCATGCGACGGTAGGTGAACGTAAAGCCCGGGAACATAGCCGTCACGCGACCGGAAGCGCTCTTGTACCAGCTGTTACAGCCGCCGGTATGCCAGACGGTCTGCGCCATTTCGTCATGAATCTTCGCGGTATAACGCGCCTCGGCTTCGGGCGTGACCTCGATCTGGCCGGCGTCGCTTTTGAGCACCTTCTCCACGCACTGGATGATGTATTTCAGCTGCGATTCGATCATGAAGATATGCGAGGTATGGCCGATGCCGGTATTCGGCCCCGTGCCGATGAACAGATTGGGAAAACCCGGAATTGCGGTGCCGAGATAGGCCCGCGGATAGTCGGCCCAGAAATCGGCGAGCGTCTTGCCGTGGCGACCGATCACGGGGTAGGAAATCATGCCGTCGGTTGCGTCGTAGCCGGTAGACCAGACGATACAGTCCAGATCGATTGCTTCGCCCTGCTTCGTGCGAATACCCGTTTCGGTGACTTCTTCGATGCCGTCTTGCGCGTCGTGCAGGGTGACGTTGTCACGCATGAGCGCCGGGTAGAGCGTGTTCGAGAGAATGATGCGCTTGCAGCCGATGGTGAAATCCGGCGTAAGCCTGGCGCGCAGCGCCTCATCCGGCACCTGTTCTTCGAGATGCTTGTCGGCCTTTCGCTGGGCGATGAGGTTGAGCATGGTGCGCGAATACTTGAAACCGATGATGCGCGACTCCAGCCCCCAGTAGATCGCGGTGCGTACCGCCTTGTAGACCGGCTTGATCGCCAAAAGCCGCCGCGTGAGCGCGCCGAACTTGCGGTCCGGTCGCGGAATGACCCAGTGCGGGCTACGCTGGAACACGTGCAGCTCGGCGACGTCGGGCGCGATGGCCGGAATGATCTGGGCCGCGCTCGCGCCGCTGCCGATGATGGCCAGGCGTTTGCCGCGGTGATCGAAGTCGTGGTTCCAGTCGTTGGTATGAAAGCTTTCGCCCTCGAAGCGCTCACGCCCCGGAAAATTCGGGATGACAGGCGTCGATAGCGGCCCGGACGCGTTGATGAGCACGCGTGCGCGAATCGCGGGCCGGTCGGCCACCTGGATATGCCAGACGCCCTCGTCCTCCTGCCAGGCCACCTGTTCGACGTTGTGAGACAGACGGGTTTTCTCGCGCAGGCCGTATTTGTCGATGACGTGTGCGGTGTATTCGGCCAGCTCCTCGCGCTCGGCGAACATCTGCGTCCAGGGCCAGGGCTCGAACGACAACGAATACAACGGCGACTGCACATCCACGGCCGCGCCGGGATAGCTGTTCTGCTGCCAGGTGCCGCCCATGAAGTCGCGCCGCTCGAGCATCAGGAAGTCGTCGATATCGCGGCGCAGGAGGTTCACCGCCGTAGCCTGGCCGCCAAAACCCGTGCCGATGATGACGACCGGCCAGATGCGTTCTTCAATCGAACCGGCGCCGGCGGTCGCAGTATCGCTGGTATCCATTCACGTTCTCCATGCTTGTTAGAGGCCAAGTCGCTCAGCCGCTCAATGCCACATGGTCAGCTTACAGCGTCCACAAACCGGCTCAGACCGAAGGATCGCACCGACCCGCTTGAGCTTCAGACGGCACCGCCGGTCCAGGGCTCTACTCATACGATGGCCTGCGTTCTGCCGCCGCCTTGACCGCTTTGGCTTTGCCTCGACAAAGGCAGCCCAGCGCGATGGCCCGTCGTACACCCGGCGGTCGCCACGCCCGCATCATCATGCCGGAGCGTCACAGTTCGACTGAGTGCCGAGTGCTGCCATTTTATCGAGACTTCTAGCCTCAGCAGGCGCCTTCTACACTTCTCTAACTGCATTCTGGCGCCAGTCTGACGGATTTTTCTCAAGTATTGCTCGCGGCGAGCCGATGTTGCCGTCATGCGCCCAATAAAACTCATATACCCAGAACGGGCAGCGGCGCCTAACGGGGAGAAAAAGACGTGTTCAAATCGGAGGCAGCTTGCCATAAAACCGCGCTAATCAAGGCTATTCATCGATCCATGGCCGTGATCGAATTCGATCCGCAGGGCAAGATCCTGTGCGCCAATAGCGCGTTTCTGGAAACCACCGGTTATGACGCCGAGTCGATCATCGGCCAGCATCACAGCCTGCTTTGTTCTCGGGAATACGCACAAAGCGCGGATTACGCAGCGTTCTGGGCGCGGCTCCGCGAAGGCGAGTTCGTCAACGGCCGCTGCGAACGTTTGACCCAGGCTGGCGAGCGCCTGTGGCTGGAGGCTTCTTACAACCCTATCCACGACCGGCGCGGGCGCGTCGTTCGCGTGATCAAGATCGCAACCGACATCACGGCGAAGGTTAACGAAGAACAGGAAGTCAGCCGGCGGCTGCGGGCTATCAACCGCTCCATGGCGGTCATCGAATTTACGCCGAGTGGGCAAATCCTGACCGCCAACGACAACTTTCTGGCCACCGTGGGTTATACGCTGGATGAGATCGTCGGTGCTCATCATCGCATCTTCTGCGGTCGCGAGTTGGCCAGTAGCGCCCAATATCGCGATTTCTGGGCACGACTCAACGAAGGCAAGTTCATGGCGGGGCAATTCAAACGCTACGACCACGCCGGCCGGGTGCTGTGGCTGGAAGCCACCTACAACCCGATCTTTGACGAAGACGGCCAACTCTACAAAATCATCAAATTCGCCAGCGACATCACCGAGCGGGTCGACCGCGAAAGCGAAAGCATACGCACCGCCTGCCGTATTTCCGCCGACACCGAAACCGAAGCCGGCGCCGGCCAGCGCGTTATCGACGACACGGTGTGTGAAATCCGCAGCATGGCCGATCAGATCAGCGTCACCTCGAACCTGCTCGGCGAACTGGCCGGGCAGACGGACGCCATCACGGTCATCGTGGAAACCATTCGCTCGATTGCGTCGCAAACGAATATGCTTTCGCTGAACGCAGCCGTCGAAGCTGCACGAGCCGGCGAGCACGGCCGCGGCTTTTCCGTGGTGGCCCACGAAGTACGCCAGCTGGCGCACAGAACCGCCGAAGCGGCGAGCGAAATTTCCGAGATGATCGGCAAGCTGCAGACGCTTTCCGGCGACGCCACGGCCAGCATGCAAAACTGTCGCGGCAGCGTCGATCGAGGCGTCGATATGGCCCGCCATGCCGGCGAGGCCATCGTGCGCATTAGCGACTGCACCAACGGGCTGGTTACCGCGGTGCGCAACATGGCCACCACCGCAAATCTCGATGATGCGAAAGCGCTACACCAGGGAAGACCCTGTAGTTCATCCCCTCCACAGACGCGGCCGCCGCGCGCAGCCGCGAACCACGATGAGATCAGCGACGCTGACGCCGCCGCCAAAGCGCCAGGCGGTGAGGAATCGAATACCGTGCGCATCGCCTCGTAACGGCCGTATCAATTCTTCGCTATTGCGAGACGATCAAGGTAACGCTTGCCAGACCAACGAATCCGGCGCCGGGCCCCGGACACCGCGTGCACCCATCAAGCAGCCGGTCCAAGTGCATAGCTGGTGACATCTCAGTTTCGTTAATCTCGAAATAGGGTCAGTTTTTGACCCCTGTCAAAACTGCCATACCTCGTCTGCGGATCACTCGGCCGACGTATCGCCAAGATCGCGCTACGAGCTAGAACATAACCGTGCACGGACGACGCGCCATCTGCGTCGAAGCCTGACAGGCACTACGACCTGGGCATAGAGTGAGGCCAGCCAATAGGCGCCCGGTGGCGGTAGCCGACCAGCCCGGCTGCACATATAACGGCGGCAGCCATGCAAGCACCCGCGCATAGGCCGAGGTGCCGCCCCCAATAAAGAACGCAGGCGCCACGCCCGGGAAGTCGAACAACGCCGTCGATGCCTCTCCCGTCTTGTGGATTCGATCAACCGAGAGCACGAGAAATAGCAACGGCGACATCTGCTACGCGTGTTTTGAGGGGCGCGGCATATCCGCCGACGGTTTCACCGCAAAAACCCCTCGTTGCGAACTGTCACACGAGCAGACCTAGACAAAAGTAGTATGTTCGCTTAATTATTGCCCACGAAAACGCTTGGCTTATCTCGCGCCTCGAGAGGCTCTGGAGCACCGCTGCCGTGTCGCGGTCGGAACTTGAACCCACCGTCTCCAGGACAAGCAGGCGCCGGTGATCGTAAGACCTCGCGCCCAGAGCAAGTTGTTCGCACAAGAAAACGGACTGGGGAGCTGGCTTTGAAACACGTCATTTCCGTCTCGATGGGCCCGTCCGCGCAGGACTATTCCCTTAAAACCAAATTTTTGGGTAAGGACTTCACCGTCACCCGCCAGGGCGCGGACGGCGACGCGGATCGCGCCTGGGATCTGCTGCGCCGCGCGCAGTCCCACGCCGATGCGGTGGGGCTGGGTCTGATCCGCGACTACTGCGACGTGGGCACACGGCGTTTCGTGGATAAAGACAAGCTGCTGAAGGTGGTAACACGGGTACCGGCGACCACCGGCGCGCATCTGCGTCGCATGCTGCAGCTGCGCGCGGTGCGCCATGTGCACAAGACGTTGGGCAGCTACTTCAACAACAGCCGGGTGTTGTTCATGTCCGGCAGCTTGAACTACGACATCGCCGTCGAGATGTCGCATTACACGCCCAATTTGAGTTTTGCCGACGCGCTGTTACAGACGGGCACGCCCACCATGTTGTCGTCTTTGGCACAGCTGGAACTGTTCGCCACTGGCAGCGCCATGGCCAACGGCATCTGGGCGACACGCAAGCTAGGTGCAGTGCTGCCCAGGCTGGCGAAGATCAAGCAGCGCCTGCTGGCCCAGGAATTGGCCAAGTCGCATGTGATTGTCGGCGCGATCGAGGATATCCGCTCCTTTGCTGGCGACGGCAATCTAAAGGGCAAGACCCTGCTCAGCTCGGCGATCGATGAACAGAGCCTGGCCTGGCTGAAGGCACAGGAGGTCAATCTCGCGATCGATATCTGCCCGCAGCCGTTCAAGCAAGTGGTCGACGTCGACGTGATCGAGGCGATGATCCTCGCGGCGACCGAGCTTGAGCCGCAGGAGCTCTCGGACGAAACACGGGCCGGCATCATCGACGAGCTGGAGCTCACCGCGCAGCTGCTGCACCCCACCGGGCACTTCCGCAACGTGCGCCGTTTCGCGTTCATTATCCATCCGCTCAGCCAGCAAGCGATCCGGAAGGGCTTACCGCTGCTACCGAAATCCACACCCAAGCGCCTGATGGATCAGGTCGAAAAAGCCGCTGCCATGTTGCCGCCCATGGAGTACTGCAAGATGACGAACATCATCTCGCCGACCGGCGCGCAAGCGGAGGGCTGGCTGATTGCGGTAGGTGGCACGCCCAAGGAGATGCTCGCCCGTAGCCCGGAATTCACCTATCGCCGGCTGCTCGCGGCCGCGGACAAGGCACAGAAGATGGGCGCCCAGATCATCGGCCTGGGCGCATTCACGAAGGTTGTCGGTGACGCGGGCATGACCGTGGCCCAGCGCGCGAACCTGCCGGTGACCACCGGCAATAGTTACTCGGCGTCCGGCGCGCTCTGGGCCGCCGCCGACGCGATGCGCCGCATGGGCCTGGTGGAAGCGCCGAAAGGTGGCCGCGTACAGGCCAAGGCCATGGTGATCGGCGCGACCGGCTCGATCGGCTCGGTGAGCGCGCGCCTGCTGGCGATGACGTTCGACGAGGTCTATCTCGCCGGCCGCGATCAGGACAAGCTCGAGGTGCTGAAGGCATCCATCCTCGAAGAGACGCCCGAGGCGAAAGTGGTCGCGGCGGCCGACTACGAGGGGCATTTAGCCGAGATGGATATGATCGTCACCACGACCTCGGGCGCCGGCAAGAAGGTGCTGGACATCACCGCGGTCAAACCCGGCTGCGTAATCACCGACGTGGCCCGCCCGCTCGACCTGCCGCCCGAGGAATGCGCCAAGCGCCCGGACGTTCTGGTGATCGAATCCGGCGAAATCGAACTGCCCTCCAAGGTCCGCGGAATGCGCGATATCGCCCTGCCGGAAAACATCGTTTATGCCTGTCTCGCAGAGACCATCGTGCTGGCGTTGGAAGGCCGCTTCGAAGCGTTCACGGTCGGCCGCGATACCGAGTGGCGCAAGGTCAAGGAGATTTACAAGCTCGGCCTCAAGCACGGCATGAAGCTGGCCCCTATCGCGGGCGTGAACGGCGTTTATACGGACGAGGATATCGCCAGGGTCGTCGAGCTGGCGCGCGAACGGCGCAAGACCTGGGCGTCCGGCTAGGGGCTGCGACCAGACTGGCCGAACATCTCGCGATATCTGGCGCGATCTCTGGCGACAGGATGCTTCATCCCGGATTGCGGAAACCGATTAGCCCAAGGCTTTGAGCCGGCGCCACGAATTCGACATACAACACCCGAATGACCCTTCATCGCGGGGCAGTACAGCTTCATCGGGATAGCCAGTGGCGGCGCGGCTCAAGAACCGGATCGTTGTCGCCGCGCCGCCTGAACCTGTACTCAGATACCCGGGCGGCGTTGGTGCCAATCCGTCGCCGCCTCGTAGGCCGCACCCAGACGCAACACCGTGGATTCGTCGAAGGGACGACCGATCGCCTGGAAACCAATCGGCAAGCCGTTTTCGGTGAAACCGCAGGGAACGCTCATGGCCGGCAGCCCGGTGACGTTGCCGGGTACGGCAAAGCGTGTATAGGCCGACATCAGCGATTCTTCGCGGCCGTTGGGCCAGGTGACGGACTCGGTGCCTGCAGTGACCGCCGGGGCCGTGGTGGTCGGTGCGACGATGACATCGACCTGCTGGTAGAGCTGGCTGAATTGCTGCTGGATGAGATGGCGCACGCGCTGGGCACGAATATAGGCCGTTGCCGGCACGAGTTCGCCCGCCTCGAGCAGCACGCGCACGTCGTCGTTATACAGCTCGGCCTTCTCGCGCAGCATATCGCGATGATAATCGCTGGCTTCGGGCATCATGATGCCGAACTCCACAGGCACGAACTGATCGGCCATGGGCAGTTCGACCTCGACCAGTTCGGCCCCGAGTGCCTGAAGCTGCTCGTAGGCCTGGCGCACCGCGGCTTCGATTTCGGTGTCGACCCGGTCGAAGAAATAGTTCGTCGGCACGCCGACGCGTAGACCCTGGATGCCGTTGTGCAGGCCGGCCAGATAATCTGGCACCGGCTCGTTGACGCTGCCGGGGTCGCGCGGGTCGTAGCCGGCCAACGCCTGCAGCGAAAGCGCCGCGTCTTCGACCGTACGCGTCAAAGGCCCGGCATGATCCAGCCCCCAGGAAAGCGAGGTGATGCCAACGCGGCTGACACGCCCAAATGTCGGCTTCAGGCCCACGGTGCCGCACAAGCCGGCCGGAATGCGAATGGAGCCGCCGGTATCGCTGCCCATGGCCATGAACGCCCCGGCCGAAGCCACGGTGGCACCGGAGCCGCCGCTGGAACCGCCCGGCGTGCGCTCGGTATCCCACGGGTTGCGCGTGGTCGGCGTGCTGATGCCGTAGGCGAATTCGTGGGTATGGGTCTTGCCGAGAATCACCGCCCCGGCCTGCTTCAGCCGTTCGGCGGCGGCGCTGTCGGTCGTCGGCGTCCAGTCTTCACGCACGCGCGACGAGGCGGTCGTGGGCACATTCGCCAGATCGTAGAGGTCCTTGAGGGCCACCGGCACGCCGTGCAACGGCCCACGCCAGTCGCCGGCAGCAATCTCCTGTTCGGCCTGGCGGGCAGCAGCACGGGCCTCGTCGGCCAATACGCGCACGTAGGCATTGAGCTTGGGCTCGGTGGCTTCGATGCGTTCGAGGCAGGCCTCGACGGCGTCCACCGGCGACAGGTCGCGGGCCTTGAGTTTGGCGCCGAGCTCGGCAGCAGACAGCGAAAGTATATCGTTCATCGTTCTGCCTCCCAACGCGCATCGAAGGAATGAACCGGCACCGTTTCATCCACCTCTACGTCGTATAGGCGATCGAGCTGTTGCAGCACGCCGTCGAGCACTGGCCGCAACACTTCACGGCGCTCGGGCGAGAGTTCCAGCGCGGCCGCGGCGGCGAGCGTTTGCAAACGGGCATCATCCAGGGGCGGTCGAGACATCGCTAACCTCATATCGCTAAAGCAGTTCCTGTGAAACTACTACGCACAAAAATTGCGGTAAAGCGCGATGAGGACGTATCAGCGGCGCGCTTACGCTAACCCCGCTCGTCACCGCCGAAGCCCAGCAAGCGCGATCGACAGCCGGCGCGTCATCCGGGCGTCGGGCGGATAATTCAAAAAGCGTTGTCGCAATTACGACTCGTCACACCGGCCCAGCCTTGCCCACCACAGCGCCTACGCTTTGCCGGCGAGCCGTTCGCCGTAGCTGCTGGGCCTGAAGTTCGGGTCCAGCCGCTTACGCACGGCCAAGTAGAGCTTGTTGATCAGGTAACAGCCCAGCGCGACGATCGCGAAATCGGCGAGCAACGCCAGGAACAGAACCATGAACCCCGTTTGCAGCCATTGTTCGGTCGGGAAAAAATAGAGATACCCCGACGCCCCGATGACAATGCAGCTGATCACACCCGCGAACGTGCTTATGCTCTCGCGAATCAAGTAGTGGCGGCCATGCCGATTAAACACGGTATCGATATCAATATAATCGGCGAGATAAACAACGAGCGCTTCCTTGTTCGTGTCAACGCTTTCGCCGCCCGCTTTCTGCTTCGAGCGGGTTTCGATAAAAATGACGTCCAACTCGGTTTCGCGATACCCGTTTTTCTCGTTAGCGACAAAAGAAAGCAACGACGTGAACGGCGGCAACCAGAGCGTGATGTCTCCGACGAAGAACTCTTCTGCTCGTGAATTCTTGACGCGATGCGTGATGTAGGTGACGGGGCCTTTCACGGTGCACACGGTATCGCCCAGGACAGCACGTTTTCTTAGCCCCTGCCTGCCAATCCCCCGGCCGGCGTATATACCGATACCGATGGTCGGTATCCCCACAAACAATGTGGCCGGAACTCCCCCGCGACTCAGCACGAACGGTAGCGCCGCAATCAGCAGGCACGCCATGGCCAGGAGAAAGCCGCCAACCACAACATAAGCACGAAGCTGGAGATGTTTGAGCAGCAATACCTGCTTCGCATACGTTCGTTCATTGGCCGTGATCTGCCGCTCACCCTGAACAGTCACACGTGCGTTCATACCAATTCCTTCTCATCCGCTGCACCATGCGTCGGCCGGCTGAATGTTGCCATGGTTCGGGTATCGCGGCGCAGCGAGCCATATGGCCACGGCAGGCAGATATGTTGTCGGTGACGACGCGCGCCGTCAGCGCTGCACCCACGGCTCTGGCATTCAACGCCCGAGGGGGACGATCAACCGGTGTCGGCGTCTGGCGGGGTTGCGCGCGGCGTCTTCTTTTCGGCGTACATGGCCTGATCGGCCCGGCGCAGTAGGTCCTCGGCTCGTTTGCCATCCTGTGGGTAAACTGCGACACCGATACTCACGCCCACATGCAGACGCTGGCCCGATGCATCGAACGGCCGGCACAGCGCGATGCGTAAATTCGCCGCCACGCTTTCGGCTTCCGCAGGCGTGCGTAAATTCTCAAGCAGCACGACGAACTCGTCCCCGCCCAGACGCGCCACGAGGCTGGTTTCGCGCACGCTATGGCACAGGCGCCGGGCCGCAAGTTCGAGCAACGTGTCGCCCAGGGCATGGCCGTATCTATCGTTGACGTGCTTGAAGCCGTCCAGATCAAGATAGAGCACCGCCAGCCCGTTCGGTTTCGTGCCGGGGGAATTCAGCGCCGCGCGCAGGCGTTCGTAGAAGACTTCGCGGTTGGCCAGACCAGTGAGTCCATCGTATCGGGCCATATATTCCAGACGCTGAAACAGGCGCTTGCGCACGATGGCCTGGGCCACCTGGGTGGATACGAACTGCAACAGCTCGCGATCATTTTCGTCGTAGTACTGGCTGTCGCTATAGCTTTTCACCACCAGCGCGCCGATGGTGCCGTTGCCGCTGGTAAGCGGCACGCCCAACCAGGAGTGTTCGCCGTCCCAATCCGGCATGTCGTGCGGCGCCTCGTCCTCCAGCGCATCGGGCTGGGCCGGCAGCAACAGCTCGCGACCGTGGCGGATGAGCTGGCCGCATAGCGTATCCGCGCTCAGCCGGGCCGGCGCCGGCGGGCTGACGCGCTCGTCAATATGGTAGATATAACTCAGCTCGTCGCGGTCCACATCATGCAGGGCCACCGAGAAATTTTCGGCCGGCATGAGCGTGCTAATGACGGCGTGGATACGTGCCGACAGATCCGTCAGGTCGGCCGACAGATGCGCCGCTTCCGAAATCGCATAGACCGCGGCCTGGCGTTGTTGCGCCTGTTTGAGCGCCGTCACGTCCCGTGCCACGCCAATGCGTACCTCATCGACGTCCGACCAGCGTGCCGTCCACATGATGTGCGCGATTCCGCCGTCCTTACGGCGATAGCGATTCTCGAAATGGGTTTCGATGCCGCCGCGCATTACTCGCGTGGCTGCTGCCCGGGTCCGCTCGCGATCCTCTTCGAGCACCAGATCGAGCATACGCACCCCGACCAACTCGGCCGGCGTGTAACCAAAGATCCGTTCACAGGCCGCGCTCGCGGACACGAACCGGCCTTCCGCATCGACGACGCAAATCGCGTCCAGCAGTAGATCTGCGTAGTCCATGCGGTCCCCTCGCAAAACCGGCAGCCCACGGCCCGAATCGCATCGGGCCAGCACACAACGTTCGATCCTGTACGCCGACGCGACTCACAGGCAACGCGCGCCAGGCGACGGGAAGAACACTACCCCTCCTCGTCAGGGTAATTACGGAGTGTAGAGGAGTTACGGGAGCGGCGTCGGAATGAGAATCAGGCGCTTACTTTTCCGCGGGGGCAACGGATACTTAGGCACCGTATGGTTCGAAATAGGTCGAAACTTTTCGATGTGTGGCGCGAGCGCGCCGCTAGAGATAGTTCGTTCGCGCTGATAACGAACTACGAGAACGGTCAAATTCGCCTCGTCGGTGATTCCTAACAGGGCGAAATCGGCGGGGCTGCCGAAGTGTATGACGCGTTCACGCAATACGGCGTTTCTTCGGACGCCTTGCTGCAGGACCTAGGTAGAGCAGCGACCGTACTTGAACGCCCCCGGCGCGGCGTCCTTGCCGTATTCGCGGCGTATGAGCGTCTGGCCGTTGTCTTGCACGTCCAGGGCCATGTCGCGCTGCCAGGTCATGCCTTCGCCGGTGAAATCGAAGCTCGCGCGCAGGTGCGTCGCATCGATCTCGCCCAGCGTCGCGGTGGCTTCGTAGAAGCGCATCTTCTTTTCGCCGATCACCAGCAGGCCCTTGGCATCGCTGCGGCCCGGCTCACAGTCGGCCGGCACCAGGCCCCAACGGCCCTGGATTGCCTCGGGGATAATCTCGGCTTTGGGCGTATCGGCCGTCGGCGGCACATTGCTTTGGGGCGCTGGTCCGGTCGTCGCGCAGGCGGTGAGTAGTATTGCGGCGACAAGCGCCACAATCGATGAACGCATGGTCCTATCCGTAAACGTTCAATGCCAGAGTTTATCCCGCGAGGCTTCGGCCTTTTCCAGCCGGCCGAGGTATTCCTTCCAGTTCTCTTCGTACTGATCGCCGAGTTCGCGCAGCGTCTGCCAGGAGAAGATGCCGGTGTTGTGGCCATCGTCGAAGTAGAGCTGGATGGCGTAGTTGCCGACCGGTTCGATCTTTTCCACGCCGACGTCGCGCTTGCCGGTGACCAGCTGCATGGGGCCGCCGTGGCCGCGTACTTCCGCCGAGGGCGAGTACACACGCAGGTATTCCAACGGCAGCTTGTAGTTCGCGCCGTCGGGGAATTCGACCTCCAGAACCTTTGATTTCTGGTGCAGGGTGATGTCGGTGGGTGCATCCATGGCGTTCGCCTTGGTTGAGGACATGAAAAAGCCGGGACAGGATAAACCCGCCCCGGCTCGTTCGAGCAATGCCGCACTCGAGACCGACCTGTCGGACTCGAGCATAGCGCGCCCGCGTTACAGGATGTAGCGCGACAGGTCTTCGTCGGCCGCCAGATCCTTGAGCTTGGAGTCGACGTATTCGGCGTCGACCTTGAGCGTTTCACCGGCCTTGTCCGGGCCTTCGAAGGAGATTTCCTCCATCAGCCGTTCCATGACGGTATGCAGGCGCCGGGCGCCGATGTTCTCGGTGCCTTCGTTGACCTTGAAGGCCATCTCGGCGATGCGGTGCACGCCGTCGTCGGTGAACTCGATGGTTACGCCTTCGGTGTTCATCAACGCGCCGTACTGTTCGGTGAGCGAGCAGTGCGGCTCGGTGAGGATGCGCACGAAGTCTTCGGCCTTGAGCGCGTCGAGTTCGACCCGAATCGGCAGACGGCCCTGCAGCTCGGGGATCAGGTCCGAGGGCTTGGCCACATGGAACGCACCCGAGGCGATGAACAGGATATGGTCGGTCTTGACCATCCCGTACTTGGTGGACACGGTCGAGCCTTCCACCAGCGGCAGCAGGTCGCGCTGCACGCCTTCGCGCGACACATCGCCGCCGGACGAGCCGCCCGCATCGGAGCGCTTGCAGACCTTGTCGATCTCGTCGATAAAGACGATGCCCGAGTTCTCCACCTGATCGATGGCCTGGGTCTTGATCTGCTCTTCGTCGACCAGCTTGGCGGCCTCTTCGTCCACGATCTGACGGTAGGCGTCCTTGATCTTGATCTTCTTGCGCTTGGTCTTGTCGCCCTTCATGTTCTGGAACATGGACTGGAGCTGGTTGGTCATCTCCTCCATGCCCGGGGGCGCCATGATCTCGAAGCTCTGGCCGCCCTGCTGCAGCTCCAGCTCGATTTCCTTGTCGTCGAGCTTGCCTTCGCGCAGGCGCTTGCGAAATACCTGACGCGTGGCGGTGGACTCGACCGCCTTTTGGTCGGATTCGCCGGCTTCTTCCCAGCTGCTGGGCTTGGGCAGCAGCGCATCGAGAATGCGTTCTTCGGCGGCGTCTTCGGCCTTGATCCGCACGGCCTTCTTGGCGGCTTCGCGCGTCATCTTGATGGCCACTTCCACCAGATCGCGGATGATGGAATCCACTTCCTTGCCGACATAGCCCACTTCCGTGAACTTGGTCGCCTCGATCTTGGTGAACGGGGCATTGGCAAGCTTGGCCAGCCGGCGCGCGATTTCGGTCTTGCCGACGCCGGTCGGGCCGATCATGAGAATGTTCTTGGGCGTGATCTCGCCGCGGATGGATTCATCCAGCTGCATGCGCCGCCAGCGGTTGCGCAGCGCGATGGCGACCGAGCGCTTGGCTTCGCCCTGGCCGATGATATGGCGGTCGAGTTCGGCCACGATCTCGCGCGGCGTCATTTCGTGGCGCGGCAACGCAGCGGTTTGTTCGCGGTTGTCGTCGGCCATGGTCTCGGAGGCTGTATCAGACATTGTCCAGCACCTCGACGGTGATGTGGTGATTGGTATAGATGCAGGTATCGGCTGCGATATGCATCGCGGTTTCGGCGATAGTGGGCGCATCCATGTCGGTATGTTCGACCAGCGCGCGACCCGCGGCCTGGGCATAGGAGCCACCCGAGCCGATCGCCATGCAGGCGAATTCCGGCTCCATGACGTCGCCGTTGCCGGAAATCATCAGCGTGGCGGTTTCGTCGGCCACCAGCAGCAGCGCTTCCAGGCGCCGCAGCGCGCGGTCGGTACGCCAGTCCTTGGCCATTTCCACCGCGGCTTTGACGAGCTGGCCGCCGTGTTCCTGAAGCTTGCCTTCAAAACGCTCGAACAGCGTGAAGGCGTCGGCCGTGCCGCCTGCAAAGCCGGCGAGCACCTTGTCGTTATAGAGCCGGCGCACCTTGCGCGCATTGCCCTTGAACATGGTGTCGCCCATGGAAACCTGGCCATCGCCGGCCAGGGCCACCTTGCCGTTATGGCGTACGGCGAGAATTGTTGTGCCGTCGAATTGTTTCAAAGCGTTTGCCCTGCGTTGACGTCGATCTGTTTCGAGTTGGGGCCATGCGCGAGCCGATTCAAGCGATCGTCTCGCGGGGCCGTTCGGCCACCGTTCAGCTTAGCGGTCAAAGCGCATGCAGGGCGTTGTACAAAGGTCGGAGTCGGCGCTGGGGGCGGAGAAGCCGCTCGGGCTGAAGCTAAGCCTCGTCGGAATCGGCGCGGCGACCGGCGCGCGGGTGGGCAGCATCGTAGACCTTGGCCAGATGGGCGAAGTCCAGATGGGTATAGATCTGGGTGGTGCCGATATTGGCGTGGCCCAGCAGTTCCTGGACCGCGCGCAGGTCGGCGCTGGATTCGAGCAGATGGGTGGCAAAGGAATGGCGCAGCTTGTGCGGGTGCAGATGCACGGGCAGACCGTGCTGTTGCGCCCAGCGCTGCATGCGGGCGGCCACGCTCGAACGCGACAGCCGGCTGCCGCGCTGGGAGACGAACAGTGCGGTTTCGTTGGCTGCGGCCAGCTGCGGGCGGACCTTGAGCCAATTTCGAAGTGCGGCGATCGCCCGCGAGCCGATCGGCACGCTGCGCTGGCGCGAACCCTTGCCGAGCACGCGCGCCTCACCCGCGGCCATATCCACGTCGCTGATATCCAGGCCTACGGCTTCGGCCAGACGCACGCCGGCAGAGTAGAACAGCTCCAGCAGGGCATGGTCGCGAATTTCGAGATCGTCTTCGGGGGTCACGTCGAGCATCGCGGCCAGATCGTCGACGTCCACGGTTTCCGGCAGGCGTACCGGGCGTTTGGGCGCGCGCACGTCGGTGGCCGGGTTGCGTCGGGCCAGACCCTCGCGCATCTGCCAGACATAGAAGCTGCGCAGCGCGGAAACCAGCCGGGCCAGACTGGCCGGCTTCAGGCCGGCGCGATGACGGCCGGCCACGAACTCGCGCAGATCGGCGGTGGTGATACGGCCCCAGTCCGTCAGCCCCCGCTCCTGCAGCCAGCCAGCGGCACTGCCCAGATCGCGTGCATAGGCGGACTGGGTATGCGCGGACATACGCCGTTCATGGGCGAGATGAGCCAGAAAGGCATCGACCCGGTCAGTGAGCGCGCTCACGGTGTGATCGGTGCCCGAATCAAGTCTAGGGCAACGCGTCGCGGCCGAGCAGGCGTTGCAGCGCGGCGGTGACGAGTTCGCCCGTCAGTTCCAGAAACAGCGTGCCCACCTCCGGCACGAAGCGATCGCCCTTGCGGCTGGCCAGCACCAGGGCCCCGTGCACGCCGCGCGCGCCCAGCGGAATCATGGCTGCGCTCGCCATGGCCGGCGCATCGTTGCTGCGCGTGGCAAACAGCGCTTCGGACTGCTGTTCGGAGATCGGCCCGCAGATCGGCTTGCCGCGGCGATAGACGTTGGTGAGCGCCTTGCCGGCAGGACTTTCGTCGGTAATCGCATGGATCTGGCCATCGGCCAGGGCTTCGACATCGGCGGCCGTGCCCGACAGCCCGACATAGATATCGTCCACGTCCAGATGCTGTTGCAGGCATTGCGTAAGTTGCGGCACCAGTTCGGCCGCGCTCTGCACGGTGACAAGCACCTTGGCCATGCGATTGAGCTGGACCACGCGCTGTTCGTTGTCGCGGGCGGTTTCCACCAGGTCGTTGAAGCGGGCCTGCAGCTGGCGGTTGGTGGTGCGCAGGCCGGCAACCTGGCGCTCGATCAGCGAAACCGCGTTGCCGCTGTCGTGGGACACCTCCAGCGCTTCCAACACCGCCGGATAGCGGTCGATCAGGCCCGGGTGTGCCTGCAGGTAGGCTGCAACTTCGGCTTCATCCAGGGCCGGCGCTGGCGTTTGTTTTTCGGCTTCGTTCATGTCGGAGCATCTCGTCCAAGAGGTGTAAAAGTGCCCGTTTCCAGGCAACGCACGAATCGCGCCATGCCGCGGCTATTCGTTTCAACCGCCCGCCTTCGACGATACCAGTTCGCCGTCGAATACGCGCTCGGCCGGCCCACTCAAATATACCTGCCTACCCTCACCAGCCCAGTCCACGGTTGCCGTGCCGCCGGGCAGCTCGACGGCCACGCTGGGTTCGAGCACACCGGCGCGCATACCCACGATTGCCGCAGCGGCCGCGCCGCTGCCACAGGCCAGCGTTTCGCCGGCGCCGCGCTCGTAGACCCGCAGCCGAATATGCTGCGGCGTGACGACCTGCATAAAGCCCACGTTCACCCGCTCGGGAAAGGCCGGATGGCTTTCCAGCGCGGGGCCGACAGACTCGACATCGGCGCTATCGATATCATCTACGCGTAAAACCGCGTGCGGGTTGCCGATCGAGAGCGCCGCGAAACGTATCGTACGCCCGGCGACATCGTCGAGCCGGTATTCATCGGCCGTATCGAAGCCGCTCAAGGGGATATCGGCCGGGTCGAACGCGGGTATACCGAGCGCCACGCGATAGTGTTCGTCGCCGAGGCTTTCCAGCACCATCTGGCCGTCGCGCACATCGACCACGATCTCGTGCTTGTCGGTCAGCCCCTGCTCGCGCACATAGCGCGCAAAGCAGCGTGCCCCGTTGCCGCACTGGCCGGATTCGCTACCGTCCGAGTTGAGAATGCGATAGCCGAAATCGGCGTTGGCGCTACGCGCCGCTTCCACGATGAGAATCTGGTCGCAGCCGATACCGAAATGCCGATCGGCAATCGCCCGGGCGGAGACTTCGTCGAGGGACACCGGCGCCTGCGTGCCGTCGAGCACCACGAAGTCGTTGCCCAGACCGTGCATCTTGGTAAAACGCATGAGCTTCCTATTCGGCGCTGGCCGAGTCTTCGTTGGCGCTGCCGGCATTGTCGCTGTCCTCGGACAGCGCCGGTTCGTCGTTTTCGTGCGCGGCATCGCCGTGATTCATGTCGCCCATGTCGTGCCCATCGTGCTGCATCTGTTCGTCCGGGCCGTCCGCGCGCACGGTGGCGGCCACCGGCAGCTCGGCCTGATCGGCACCGCAGGCCAGCACCAGCTCGACCTGGTCGCCGGCGGCATAGGCCTGGCTGGGCGAGAACAGCATCACGTGACGCCCGCCGGCTTCAAAGGCAACCTCTTCGCCTGGTGCCACCACCACGCGCTCGATCGGCTGCATGCTCGCCTGGCCATCGTCGTTGACCACGGTTTCGTGCATTTCGGCGCGGTCGAACTGGGTACTGGACACGCCATTGACCACCACCTTGTCTTCGCCGTCGTTGACGAGGGTGAAATAGGCGCCCATCACGTCCGCGCCTTGGGGCGCGGCACGCACCCACGGCTCATCCACGCGCAGCGCGCCGCAGTCGGGCGCCTCGGCCGTGCCGCAGGCCACGAGCGGCAGCGACAGTACGCCGGTCACGGTAAACAGCAGCCACCGCCGTGCCTGTTGCCCGATAAATGTCTGTCCCATCGCTTGCTCCGCTTAAAATGTTATATACTAACGATTGAATATTTTTCGTTCAGGGCATCGCCGTGAGCCTAGGCTCGTCTTCCAATGTTACCGGCAAACTCGACAAGGCCGCAGTCATCCTTTCGGGCATCTGTCTGGTTCATTGCCTGGTGCTTCCGCTGCTGATCGCGCTGTTCCCGGTGTTCGGGTTTTCCTTCGTTTCGCATACCACTTTCCACCAGATCATTCTGGTGGTGGTTGTGCCCACCACCGCCATCGCGCTCGGCATGGGGTATTGGCGCCATCGGCACGCGAGCGTGCCGGCGCTGGGCGTGTTCGGCGTGTTGATGCTGGTGCTGGCCGCATTCGGCGCCCATGCGCTGGGCGCAGAAAGCCTAGAGCGCGGGGTGACGGTTGTCGGTGGCTTGCTGCTGGCCGCGGCCCATATCCAGAATTATCGACTCACACGCAGCAATCACTGCCCCCATCATGAACGTGCACACGTATCGGGTGTCTAGGGCCTGTTAACGCTAATGAAATCGTCGCGCCGCGCTCTATTTTTTCGCAAGACAAGGCGCAGTACGCGTTGTGTAGCGAGGCTACATGAGCGCGCTGCAACGCCGGATTGCGAAAAAATAGCGCGCGTCCCTTCGGATTGCGCCCAAAATCCTGCCATACGGCGTTGCGCGGCTTGTCTGCCACGATTTTGAGCAGCAACGCGGCGATTGTCATTAGGGTTAACAGACCCTAGCCTTTTAGACTCGAAGCGTGCACGCTCGCATTTATGATTGAAGCCCCCGCGAACTCCGTATTCGATGCCAGCGGCCACGACCACGGTGCCTGTATCCACGATGCCCTGGCCCGCGCCGAAACGCTTTGTGCGCAAAAGGGGCTGCGCCTGACCGCGATTCGTCGCCGCGTGCTTGAACTGATCTGGGAAAATCACCGGCCCACCAAGGCCTACGATCTGCTCAATTCGATCAACGCCGAACGCGGCAACGCAGCCCCGCCCACGGTCTATCGCGCGCTGGATTTCCTGCTCGATGCCGGTCTCGTTCACAAGATCGAATCGCTCAACGCCTTCATCGGCTGCGACGCCGCCCATGGCGACGGCCATCCGAAGTTTCTGATCTGTCGGGCCTGCGAGCGCGTGGCCGAAATCCCCAGTCCGGCCGTGGACACCGCCCTGGCACGCGAGGCCAAGCGCGCCGGTTTCACCATCGATCACGAAACCATCGAAATCGGCGGCACCTGTGCCGCCTGTGCGCAACGCGACTGACGCCCACTTTCGCCTGGCGCATGCAACGGCTGGCCGCGAACCGCCCCAGCCAGTAACGTCGTACGGGATGACACGGCGGCCCACACGAAAGCAAACGCACGACAGCTGGGGCGAGCGCCTGGCGGGCGCGGCGGCCTCGCTTTTCTTTACCGTGCCAACCGCAGTATTCCTATGGTTCGCACTTAACGCCTCGCCTTTCATGCTTTGCCGTTTTATGAGGGATCGGTTGGGGGCGGGTGGCTGATTGGCGCCATCGTCTTACTCACCGGCTTCGCTTTCCTCTTGCCGCGACGATTCACGCGTCTGCTTGGCGGCACCTGGCATGTGGTGCACCGCCTGACCACTGGATGGTGGTGAGGCCGACACGCGAACGGGCCAGCTGATAAGCCGATTTCCAGACAAGGCCGGCTGATTCCAAACACTGGCACGCCGCGATGCCGGGGCTGCGGACAGCCCCGACCAGAGCCCTGCTTTTTGTAGCCCGTGCTATGTCTTGAGCTCGGGAAAATCGGTTTCGCTATAGGCGAACTCGCCCCTGTCGTCGCCGGCGGCGTGCGCGCGCAGCTCGACGCGCCGGATCTTGCCGGAAATGGTCTTGGGCAGCTCGGCGAACTCGAGTTCGCGGATACGCATATAGGCCGGCATGCGCTCGCGGCTGAATTCGAACAGCGCCTTCGCCGCCTCGCGTCCGGGTTCGTGGCCACGTCGCAGCACGACATAGGCCTTGGGCACGTTCAGGCGCAGATCGTCGGGCGCGGGCACCACGGCCGCCTCGGCCACGGATTCGTGCTCGATGAGGATCGACTCCAGCTCGAACGGCGACACCCGATAGTCGGAGGACTTGAACACGTCGTCGGCACGGCCGACATACCAGTAGTAGCCGTCTTCGTCGCGGCTGGCGACGTCGCCCGTGCGGTAATAGCCGTCGTGCAGGGCCTGGGCCATACGCTCGGGGTCGTCGCGATATTCCTGCATCAGCCCGAGCGGACGGTCGGCACGTACGTCGATAGCGATCTCGCCTTCGTTACCCTCTTCGTCGAAAGCATCGAGCAGCGCGATCTTATAGCCCGGCAGCGGCCGGCCCATGGAGCCGGACTTCATCGGCTGACCGGGCGGGTTGCCGATCTGGGCGGTGGTTTCGGTCTGACCGTAGCCGTCGCGAATCTTGAGGCCCCAGAGGCGTTCCACCCGGGCGATCACTTCCGGGTTGAGCGGCTCGCCGGCGCCGACCAGGCTTTTGAGCTTCACATCAAACGCCGACAGATCCTCCTGGATGAGCAGCCGCCAGACGGTGGGCGGCGCGCACAGGCTGGTCACACCCTTGTCGGCAATGACCTGCAGCGCTTGCGGCGCCGAAAAACGCGCGCTGCGATAGACGAACACGGTACAGCCGGCATCCCAGGGCGCGAACAGATTGGACCAGGCATGCTTGGCCCAGCCCGGCGAGCTGATATTGAAATGGATATCGTCCGGCTGCAGGCCGAGCCAGTACATGGTCGACAGCGAGCCGACCGGATAGCTCTGGTGCGTATGCAGCACCAGCTTCGGCTTGGAGGTAGTGCCGGAGGTGAAATACAGCAGCATGGGATCGGTGGCGTGGGTGGCGTCCACGGGCTCGAACTCGGTGGCACATTCGTAGGCCGCTTCATAGCCGATCCATTGGCCGGCGGTTTCACCCGCGGCGATACAGGTCAGCCCGTCGGCCACGCCTTCGAACTTGGCGATATGTTCTTCGGCGGCCAGGATATGGCTCACGCCGCCCCGGCCGAGGCGATCGCCCAGGTCCTTTTGCGACAACAGGGTGGTGGCCGGGATGACCACCGCGCCCAGCTTGATCGCGGCCAGCATCGTCTCCCAGAGCTCCACCACGTTATCGAGCATCACCAGCAGCGTATCGCCGCGGCCGAGGTCGTGGTCACGCAGGAAGTTGGCGACCTGATTCGAGCGCTGGCGCAGGGCCTCGAAGCTGTAGCGCTGTTCGCTGCCGTCGGCGTCGACCAGCCATAAGGCGATCTTGTCGTTGCCCCGGGCGTAGTCGTCGAACCAGTCCAGCGCCCAGTTGAACTCATCGAGTTCGGGCCACTTGAACGCCGCGTAGGCCCGAGCATAGTCCTCTCGCATGTCCAGCAGTTGCTGGCGTGCGGCCTTGAATGCGTCTGCCGATTGCATCGTGGTCTCCTTCTCGCAGTCGGCGGTCCGGTGTTCGGCCGCCGTGATTATGTTTTTTCGCCTTGAAAACGCCGCTGTTCAGACATCGACGCTTTTGTCGTCATAGCCCTTGAGCAGGTTGAGAATGCTCGAGAAATCGTCGCCGCCGTGCCCGGCCTGGCTATGCACCGAGTAGAGGTTGCGTGCCATCGAACCCAGCGGCGTGGCCACGCCTTTCTTCAGGCTGGAATCCATGGCCAGCCCCAGGTCCTTCAACATCAGATCCACGCCGAAGCCGGGCTTATAGCCGTTCGAGGCCGGGGCGTTGTCCATCACGCCGGGATAGGGGTTGTAGACGTTGAGCGCCCAGTTGCCGCCGGAGGCGTTTTTCATGATGTCGGACACCACGCTCGGATCGAGGCCGTTGGCCACGGCCAGATTGATGGCCTCCGAGGTGCCGGTCATGAGAATGCCCAGCAGCATGTTGTTGCACATCTTGGCGACCTGGCCCGCGCCGGCCGGCCCGGCATGGAAATAGGTCTTGCCCATGACGTCGAACAACGGGCTGGCCTGTTCCACCGCGTCGGCCTCGCCGCCCACCATGAAGGTCAGCCCGCCGGCCTTGGCGCCGTTCACGCCGCCGGATACGGGCGCATCGAGCATCGGCAGACCGCGTTCGCTGGCCGCGGCCGCGACCTGGCGCGCCGTTTCGGCGTCGATGGTCGAACAGTCGACGAGCAGCGTACCTTCGGCCACCGCAGCCAGCAGGCCGGCTTCGCCCTGATAGAGTTCGGCCACGTGCTTGCCCGCCGGCAGCATGGAGATGACGATCTCGGCACCGCTGGCCGCATCGGCCGCGCTATTGGCGCGCTTGGCGCCCTGGGCCACGGCATCGGCCATGGCCTGCTCCACCAGATCGAACACGGTGAGCTGATAGCCGGCTTCGATCAGGTTGGCGGCCATGGGCGCGCCCATGTTGCCCAGGCCGATAAAAGCGATTCTGGCAGCCATATTCTCCTCCTTGTCTTGAGTCTTTGATCTTTTTTAACCGCTGGTTGGCGACCGCTAGAGGTCGGCCAGCGGATGCTGTGCGTAGTCGTCGGGCAGCTCGAAATGGGCCGCGATCTGTTGTTCTTCGACCGCGTCGAGCGTGGCCGGCGACCACTGCGGGTTCTTGTCCTTGTCGACCAGCAAGGCACGTATGCCCTCGGCGAAATCGGGCCGGCGCGTGCAGGCAACGGCCATCGCCAGCTCGCGTTGAAAAACCTGTTCTATCGACCGTTTCGGATCGCCGGCGAGCTGGCGATGCACCACGGCCAACGACAACGGCGACGCGCCGGCCATGGCCTTGGCACCGTGGGCAAACCAGTCGTCGGTTTCGGCCTGTCGGGTTAGGCGCTCGCAAAACTCGGCCACGGTGGCCGCATCGGTAAGTCGGGCGATGCTGTGCTGACGGGCGAACAAGGCGGATTCGCGGCGCGCCTTATCGCTCGCAGCGCCATCCTCGAAATCGCGCAGCGCGCGGGCCAGCACGGCATCGTCGGCACGGCGTTCGCCTTGCCAGTCCAGCTCGGTGAGCGATGCAAACACCGCCTCGCGCTGGCCGGAGTCGACAAGGTAATCACCCAGGCCCAGCCAGAGCGCGTCGCCCGGCTGCATGGCCGTCGTCGTAAGCCCGAGAAACAGACCGATATGCTGCGGCATGCGCCCCAGAAACCAGCTCGCGCCCACGTCCGGAAACAGGCCGATGGTGACTTCCGGCATGGCAATCTTGCTGCGCTCGGTCACCACGCGATGACTGGCGCCTGCCATCAGGCCGAGCCCGCCGCCCATCACCGTGCCGGTGCCCCAGCACAGCACCGGCTTGGGATAGCGGTGTATGCGGTGGTCGAGGCGGTATTCGTGGGCAAAGAAGGCCTCGGCTTCGGCGCTGGGGGCAGCGCCCGTAGTCGTCATTGCCTGGTAGAGACCGATAACGTCTCCGCCGGCACAGAACGCCTTTTCGCCGGCGCCGTGCAATACCACGCAGACAATATCGTCGCGCTCGGCCCAGGCATCGAGCTGGGCCTGGAGACGGTCGATCATCGTGCGCGAGAGCGCGTTCAGGGCGCGCTCGGCGTTGAGCTGGGCAAAGGCCACGCAGTAGCCGTTGCCGGCGTCGCGTTCTTCGAACAGCACCTGGGTGTCGCTCGCCTGGGCATTCATTGCGTACTCCTGAGATGGCCCCATACGGGCTCGCGTTTTTCCAGAAAGGCCGCCACGCCTTCGGCCGCGTCGGGCGCCTCGAACAGCCGGCCGAAGGCCGCGCGCTCGCGCGCCAGCGCCTCGGTCAGCGGAGCATGCCAGTTGGCGTGGATAAGTGTCTTGGCGGCCGCAAGCGCGGCCGGGCTCTGACGCATGGCCTGATCGGCGAGGGCGAGCCCGGCGTCGCGGCTGGCACCCTTCGCCACCGCTGCCTCGATCAGGCCGATGCGTTGCGCGGTTTCGCTATCGAGGGTTTCGCCGCAGAGAATCAGCCGCTTGGCCCAGCCTTCACCGACCTGCGCGGCCAGCGTGGCGGTACCGCCGCCACAGGGCAGCAGGCCGACCCGCCCTTCCGGCAGGCCGAAGCGGGCATGGGCTTCGCCGATCCGCGTATCACAGGCCAGCGCGCATTCCAGCCCGGCGCCGAGACACCAGCCGTTGATCGCCGCGACCGTGAGTCCGGAAAACCCGTGCAGGCGGGTCACCACCGCCGCCAGCAGGCGGGTGAGTTCGCGGGCCGCGGCCGGGCTGACGCCGACATACATATTGAGATCGTCGCCGGCACAGAAGAAGCGCTCGCCGGCGCCGGTAAGTACCAGCGCAGCGATATCGCGCTCGGCTTCGAGCGCGTCCAGCTGCGCAGCCAGTTCGCGCAGCCCGGCCGCATCCAGCGTATGCGCCGGCGGGTTATCGAACGTCAGGACGGCCGTGCGGCCGAGGCGTTCGATACGCAACGGTGCGCCGCTCATCGCAGAATATCCCCGTCGTGATCGGCCAGCACCCGGCGGGCGATGATCAAGCGCATGATTTCGTTGGTGCCTTCCAGAATCTGGTGCACGCGCACGTCGCGCACATGGCGTTCCAGCGGGTATTCGCGGATATAACCGTAGCCGCCGTGGATCTGCAGCGCGTCGTTGCAGATATCGAAGCAGCGATCGGTCGCCAGCCGTTTCGCCATGGCACAGAATGCGGTGGCTTCGGCATGGCCGGCATCGAGACGGCTGGCCGCCAGCCACACCATCTGGCGCGAAGCAATCAGTTCGGTAGCCATATCGGCAAGCTTGAACTGCAGGGCCTGGAAATCTTCCAGCCTGCGCCCGAACTGCTGGCGTTCGCTCATGTAGCGGCGGGCGGCGTCGAGTGCTGCCTGGGCAGTACCCAGCGAACAGGAAGCGATATTGATCCGCCCGCCGTCGAGGCCTTTCATGGCGATGGAAAAACCCTGGCCTTCCTCGCCCAGGCGGTTGGCCGTCGGCACGCGCACATCCTCGAAGGTGATGGTCCGCGTGGCCTGGCTGTTCCAGCCCATCTTGGGTTCCTTGCGCCCATAGCTGATGCCGGGCGCATCCGCTGGCACCGCAAACGCGCTGATACCGCCCGGCCCGGCCTGGCCGGTCCGCGCCATGACCACGAGCAGATCGGTATCGCCCGCACCCGAAATGAAGCACTTGCTGCCGTTGAGCACGTAGGCGTCGCCGTCGCGCTGGGCCTTGGTCTTGAGCGATGCCGCATCCGAGCCCGCCCCCGGCTCGGTCAGGCAATAGGAGGCCAGCTTGTCACCCGCCGTGAGCTCGCCGCACCACTGCTCGCGCACGTCGTCGCCGCCAAACGTGGCGACCATCCAGGTCGCCATGTTGTGGATGCTGATATAGGCCGCGGTCGAGGTGCAGCCGGCAGACAAGGCTTCGAAGATCATCGCGCTGTCGAGGCGGGCCAGCCCCAGCCCGCCTTGAGCCTCGGGCGTATACAGGCCACAGAAGCCCAGCTCGCCGGCCTGGGCGATCACCTCGCGCGGGAAATAGGCCTCGGCGTCCCATTGCGCGGCGTTGGGCGCGAGTGCCGAGCGGGCGAAATCCTCGGCGGCCTCGCGCAGTGCGATCTGGGTGTCGTTGAGTTCGAAATCCATAGCCGCCTCCTACCGCATGTTGATCGTCATGTTCGGCCCCGAAGGCACATCGTCCTCGGGCCAGCGCGAGATCACGGTCTTGGTTTCGGTATAGAAACGCACCGCCTGCTTGCCATAGGCATGCAGATCGCCGAAGAAGGAGTTTTTCGAGCCAGTGAAGGAGAAGAACGGCGCCGGCACCGGAATCGGCAGATTGATGCCGACCTGGCCGACTTCGGTTTCGTACTGATACTTGCGTGCGGCCGCACCCGACTTGGTGAAAATCGACGTGCCGTTGCCGTAGGGGTTGGCGTTGACCAGCTCGATCGCCTCTTCGAGGGTGTCGACATGCATCACGCACAGGGCCGGTCCGAAGATCTCTTCCTGATAGATCGCCATGTCGGTGGTGACGTTGTCGAACAGCGTGGGGCCGATCCAGTTGCCGTCGGGATAACCGTCGACCGTGCAGTTCGAGCCGTCGAGCAGTACGTCGGCGCCCTCGGCGGCCGCGCCCTGGATCAAGTCGCGTACGCGGTCGCGTGATTTCTTGTTGATTAGCGGGCCATAGGCGGCGCCCTCGTCGCCCGGCGCGCCGGGACGGATATCGGCCAGCGCGTTCTTGATATCGTCGACCCAGTCGCGGGTGGATTCGCCTACCAGCACGGCCACGGAAATGGCCATGCAACGCTGGCCGGCCGCGCCACAGGACGACCCCACCAGCGACGAAACCACCTGATCCTTGTCGGCATCGGGCATGACGATCATATGGTTCTTGGCCCCGGCCATGGCCTGCACGCGCTTGAGGTTGTGCGTGCCTTTTCTATAGACGTGCTCGGCCACCGGCACCGAACCAACGAACGACACCGCCTTCACATCCGGGTGATCAAGAATGGCATTCACCTGGCGTTTGTCGCCGTGGATGAGCTGGAGCAGCCCCTTGGGAAAGCCCGCTTCGGCGAACAGCTCGGTAAGCATCACCGGCGTGAGCGGATCCTGCTCGGATGGCTTGAGAATGAAGCTGTTGCCGCAGGCCACCGCCAGCGGATACATCCACAACGGGATCATGGCCGGGAAGTTAAAGGGCGTGATGCCGGCGCATACGCCGATCGGGTGCACATAGCTGTGCGTATCGATATTGCGGGCCACGTTCTCGGCGGTTTCGCCCATCATGTGGGTGGTCATGCCGCAGCCGTGTTCCACCACTTCGATCCCGCGCCAGACATCGCCCATGGCGTCGGCAAAGGTCTTGCCCGTTTCTTCGGAAAGCACCCTGGCGATGTCTTCCTGACGTTCCTTGAGCAGGGCCTGATACTTGAACAGATAGCGCACGCGCTCGACGGTGGGCACGTCGCGCCACGCCTTGAACGCCGCCTTGGCCGATTCGACCGCGCGCTGCATTTCATCGTCGGTCGCCACCGGCACCTGGGCGATGACCGCCTGGCTGGCCGGGTTGTTCACCTCGATCCACTCCGAGGTGGCGCTGTCGACGAATTCGCCGTCGATGAACAGCGGCACGTGGCCACTCTTGCGTATGTTCTGGATCTGGGACGAGGTCATGGCATTCACCTTTTAGCTTTCAAATGGTCGGCGCTGCTCAAGCCGCCGAATCAACGGATGTCTGTCGAAGCATGCACCGGGTTGTGCTGCGTTCGCCGGGTCAAAAAATCGTGTAAAGCACCACCGCGATCGCGAGCACGATGGACGGCACCAGCACGCTGGCCATGAAGATCGCCGGATAGGCGCGTTGATGCGTTTCGTTACAGATCACGCGGACGGTGGTCACCACATAACCGTTGTGCGGCAGGGAATCGAGCCCGCCCGAGGCCAGCGCGGAAATACGGTGCATGGCGCCGTTGTCCAGCCCCATGCCCTGATAGATGGGCGCCAGAATCGGCAGGGCGATCCCCAGCCCGCCGGAGGCCGAGCCGGTGATGCCGGCGATCACGGTCACCGCCATGGCAAGGCCGGCGTATTCCAGGCCGGGCATGCTCGTGAGCTGATCGACGATCTGATCGAAGGCCGGCGTCTGCGACACCACCGCACCGAAGCCCACCACCGCACAGGTGTTGGCGGTGGCGACCAGGGCGTTATCCGCGCCGCTGCCGAGGGTGCGGATACGCGCCGCCAGGCGTCGGTTCAACAGCACGAAGCCGAGCACCAGGCTGATCAGGATCGCGATCAGCAGCGCCTCCACCGCGCGAATATCGAAGACGAAGGAGAAGACGTTGAACGACCCCACGAGCACTACCATCGGCGCGAGGGCAGCCAGAATGGGCACCGGCCGATCCGCCGGCGTGGACGCCGCACGGGCAGCGGCCGCAGCCGGCGGATCGAAGGTTTCCCCCGCGGCCACTGCCCGGCCGATGGTGCGGCGGATAGCCAGCGAACCGATGACCAGGATCAGCAGACCGCTGAAAATGCCGATCAGGCCACCCGCAATCGGCGTAGTGCCGAAATATTCGGTCGGAATGAGGTTCTGAACCTCGGGCGAACCCGGCGAGGTCATCGTGAAGGAGATCGAGCCGAACACCATGGCCACCGGGATGAAGCGATGCGGCAGATCGGCGCCGCGAAACAGCTCGTAGGCGATGGGGTAGACGCTAAAACCCACCACGAAGACGCTCACCCCGCCATAGGTAAGAATCGCGGCGGCGCCGACCACGGCCGCGACCGCCCGCTTTTCGCCGAACCACTGCCGCGACTTGCCGGCGATCGCCTTCGCAGCGCCGCTGTCATCCATGAGCTGGCCGAAGATGGCGCCGAGCAGAATGGCCGGAAACCAGGTGGTGAAAAAACCGGTGAATCCATCCATGTAATCGACGAGCATGGCCTCGCGCAGCGGCACCTGGCTGCACAGGGCCACCAGCACCGAACAGCCAACTGCGGCCACGATGATGTTCACACCGCGCATGGTCAGCGCGACGAGCAGCACCAGGCTCGCCAACAGGCCGAAATAGCTGAGCACCAGCATTTCGTCTCCTCCGTCTTATTGTTATTTCTCGACGACGATCGGCCGCTTGGGCCGTCGTGCCGATTTCTAATTTATTGCCAATCAGATCATGCTGATCTACCGTCTGAAATGGCTTTAATTGACCCGGGCTGGACAAAATTGCTTGATGCGTGATCTAGCGGATGCCGGCATAGAAACCTCGCGCTGGCCGCTGCCCGACACCGGCCGGCGCGTGATCATTCCGCAGGGCCTGGTCGATGCAATGGCAGGCAACCCGCTGTGTCGCCACTGTCTGCCCCACGGCGTGGGCTACTATCCAACCGCGGCCGGCCATCGCATGGGCCGGCGCAATCCGCGCGATCATCTGCTCATCTACTGCCTGGCCGGCTCGGGTATTGCACGGCGGGACGGCCATCAGCAGTCGATCGGCCCGGGCGACGTGCTGCTGCTACGCGCCGGCGAACGCCACAGCTACTGTGCCAATCGCAACGACCCGTGGTCGATCTACTGGGCGCATCTGGGCGGTGATGCCGTCGACTGTTTCTTCGACGAAATTGCCGAGGTGAGTGAGACGTTCGTGGTGCCGGTCGGGCTGCATCCACGCCTGACCGACGACCTGAATCTGCTGCTCACGGTGGCAGAACGCTTTCGCGATCACCACTTCGTGTATGCCGCAAACCTGCTGCAGAGCATTCTGTCGTTCATGGCGCTGGTGCATCGCCAGCACAGTCAGCGGAGCACGGCACTCGATATCGATCGCGTCCAGGCCTGGCTGCAGGCGCATCTGCATGACCGTATCGACCTCGACGCGCTGGTCGCGGCGACCAGCTCGATATCGCGCTATCACTTCATCCGCGAATACAAACGCCAGACCGGGCAAACGCCCATGCAGGCCTTCCAGCGCCTGAAGATCAGCCGCGCCTGCTATCTGCTCGATATCACCGAATGGAGCGTGACCGAGATCGCCTGCGACCTGGGCTACGACGACCCCTATTATTTTTCTCGGCTGTTCAAGAAGGTGACCGGCATTCCGCCACGCGACTATCGGCGTGAACATCAGGCGGTGGACACGATTGCCCCCGCCGACCACCGCCACGCCTTCTAAGCCGGACAAAAAAAACCGGCATGCGCCAGGGGCGCATACCGGTATTTCTTACCGCACAACAGCTACCATGAAATCAGCCACCGACCGGGACCGGCGTCGGGACCGGCTCATCGGCTGCATTCTGATCCTACGCCCGGCGTTTGAATCGTTGTATTCGCCATTCGCCGTATACGCCGATTGGCCGACGGCGCAGTGGCTTGAAGCCGGGGCGTTCGCGCAGCCACCACGCACAGGCAAAACGCCACGCGCCGGTTGGGCGTCATCGCCAAGTGCCCGGATCGCGCCCGCTCCAGAAGGGACTATGAAACACTGGTACCCGCGGTGCGCCACCGAACACGGCCACCGCCGAGCGCTTTAGACCATGGAGCTTAACGCTTTGCCCGGTTTTCGTTTCGCCCCCGTTGCAGGCGCTGTCGTCGCGCTGCTGACGCTTTATGCGCTTGCCATCGTTCCCGGCCTGCCCGGCGGCGACTGGCGCTGGGCAGCAATCGAGCCGGCCCTGCTGCTCGCTGCGCTATTGCTGCTGGCGCGAGTACAGGACCGAGCCCTGCGTGCGCTGGTCACGCTCGTCTTTGCCGGTGTGCTGGCATTGACCTTGGCCGACTGGGCCACCGGCCTGGCCTTCGGCCGGCCCTTCAACCTCGCCCGCGACAGCCAATTGCCCGGTTTCGGCTGGAACGTATTCTCTCAGGCGATAGGGCCATGGCCGGCAGCCGCAGCCCTGATCGCGGTCGCCGGCGTTTTGTTGCTACTGCTGGCGCTGTTGTTTCATACCCTGGGCGCCTGGACACAGGCGCGCGGCCCACTACGCCGCGTGCTGGCCGCAGTGCTCGGCGTGTACGTCGCAGTGAGCCTGATCACTGCCTGGCTGGGGCCGCATGGGCCCACGCCGGTCTACGACCGCCTGGCGATGCACGTCGAACAATTCCAGAACCGCCATGCCGACACCGCCCGCTTCGAAGCCGGTCTGCGTGGTTCCCCCACCACGGGCGAAACGACCCTGGCCGGTCTGGCGGGCAAGGACGTGTTGTTCGTATTCGTCGAATCCTATGGCCGCACACTGTTCGAGCGCGCCCTTTATGCCGACACGGTCAAATCACGGCTGGCCGACTTCGAACGTCGTACCGGCGAGGCCGGCTTTGCCGCCCGCAGCGGCTGGCTGACCGCACCGACCGTGGGCGGCCAGAGCTGGCTGGCCCATGCCACGCTTTTGTCCGGGCTATGGATCGACAGTCAGCCGCGCTACGAGGCGCTGATCGCCAGCGATCGCGTCTCGCTGAACCGACGCTTTGGCCAGGCCGGCTGGCGTACGGCAGCGGTCATGCCGGCCATCACCCGCGACTGGCCGGAGTCCGCCTGGTTCGGCTACGACCGCGTCTATGCCAGCGACGATCTCGGCTATGAAGGCGAGCCCTTCAACTGGGTGACCATGCCCGATCAGTACACGCTGGCGGCCCTGCAGCGCGCCGAGCTCGACCCGGCAGGCGAGCAGCCGGTGATGATCGAAGCCGCGCTGATTTCCAGCCATGCGCCGTGGGTACCCATTCCGCCGCTGCTGGACTGGGCCACGATCGGCGATGGCCGGGTGTTCGACGACTATGCCCGTGCCGGCGACCCACCGGTCGAGGTATGGAAAGACCCGGACCGGGTCCGCGCCCAGTACCTGAAGTCCATCGACTATTCGTTGGCGACGCTGGCTTCGTTTGTCGGCGAGCGCGCGCACGACGATCTGGTGCTGGTCATCCTCGGCGACCACCAGCCGGCGCCCATTATCACCGGGCCCGAGGCCTCGCGGGACGTGCCGATCCATATCCTCTCAACCGATCCATCCGTTCTCGCCGCCATCGATAGCTGGCATGGGCAGACCGGCATGACGCCCGGCGCCACGGCCCCGGCCTGGCGAATGGACGCCTTCT